>JAHQWY010000087.1 GCA_029856445.1 Promethearchaeia archaeon | reverse complement strand
TTTTTGGGATAATATATTTCTTTAAAATTCGAGAACCGCATCAAGATTTCTTAAAATATGGTGTTATTGTGGGAATTTTTGGGGGAATCTTATCTTGTATATTTATTAGTGTATATCAGACAATTATAGTAATGATATCTAAAGGTCTTCCCGTAACTGTGTTCTTTTTCTATTTGGGATTTACATTTCTTTCTGGAGCAGTAATTGGTTTATTAGTGGGAGCAATTATAGCTGTCTACTTTGTTTATAAAGATATGAAGGGAGAAAAGGTTAAAGAAGAACATTTTGATGATGAATTCTTTAAGGATTTAATAGACAAATAAATTGTTAAAGAAAAGAATCCTAAAAAGATTTTTAAAATGAAAAAAAAAGAAAATGAAATTATTATTGCATTAAAGAGCTAAGTGAACTTGCTAAGGTCTCCTTTTTAGGTTTTCCTTTTAATAGTTCTTCCTGAACGCGTTCTGCTAGAATTTGAGGCGTAAATGGTGCTCCATTATTATTTATTTGTTTATAAGTAGTCCAGCCTATTAATGAGAAAACCCTATCACCTACCACTCTGAAAACCTCTCCTGTAATGTTTATTGCTTTATCTGAAGCTAGAAATGCAACCATTGGAGCAACATTAAAAGGATTGAAGATATCAAAACCTCTTTTATCTTTCATACTCATTGTTCCAGCCATTGTTGGTGTTGCATCTGTTGTAAGTCTCGTTCTAGCTACAGGCACGATACAATTTACCGTAGTATATTTAGCTAATTCCATTGAAGCGATATTTGTAAATGCAGCAATACCTGCTTTTGCAGCACCATAATTAGTTTGCCCTACATTTCCTAATAAACCAGCATCTGAAGCAGTATTGATAATTCTCCCAAATACTCCTAAATCAGGATTAGTCTTTCCTTTTTCTCTAAAATATGCAGAAGCATGACGAGTCATGTTAAATGTCCCTTTCAAATGTACAGCTATAACATCATCAAACTCTTGTTCTGCCATATTAAAAAGCATTCGATCTCGCAAAATTCCAGCATTATTTACAAGGATATCTAACTTTCCAAATTCAGAAATTGCTTGATCAATCATTGCTTTTGCTTTATTAAAATCTGTGACTGAATCATAATTCCCTACTGCTTTAACTCCTAATTTTTTACATTCTTCAGCAATTTCATCAGCAATTTTGGTTTCTGCTCCACTACCATCAAAACTACCACCTAAATCATTTACCAATAAATCACATCCTTCCTTAGCAAATAGTAGGGCTTCCTCACGACCAAGACCACGACCAGCACCAGTTATTATGGCTACTTTTCCATCTAACATTCCCATATTTTTCACTTTTTATTTTTTTTATTTTGATAAGTTCTGGTATGTAAAATTGAATTGCAAGTTTAAAAAATTTTAAGGATTTTATCCAATTTTTCGGAATTGTTTTCTTTGATTTTATTACATTAATATCTAAATTCTTTAAAATCTTGAAAATAAAAAAGATGGCTGCTACAGGAGCAATCAGATGATCCAAAGTTCTCAATCTTACTATCCGAAAGAACCATTATTTCTTTTGCAATTATACACTCCAAAGGAGAGAAAGAAGGAATTAAATATATTCGCGTTATAATACTTTCCTCATAATTTAACAAGTAATCAATATGCCAATGAGTTTTTTTGAATTTTGATTTAGAAATATGTCGTTTTACTCTATTTTCTAAGGTAGATGAACCATAATTACCCATAGCAGATCCAACATATAAATAAAAGCCTTCTTTAAATATTATGTTACCAAGAGAACCAATATTTAATTCATTTATTTCAGGAAGATAAATAACTAAAATATAAGAGCCTTTCATTTATTTACAGTTTTTTTTATGATCTTGATAACAACTATCACATAAATAACTTCCGCACTTCTTGCAAACATTAGAACATGTATCACAGAGGATATTATCACAATCTTCACAGTTAAATATTACAGAGTCTGTATTCTCTCCACAATTCTCACATATAAATTCTTTACCAACCATTTAACTCATTTGTTTTACTTTAATGATAATATACAGTAAAAATAATCCATCATTAAATTCTCTATTATTACTAGATAAATAAGAGGGTTAACTGTATTATTTTATGTGTTATTGCTTTTTTCTAAAACTTTTTTTTAACTAAAAAATTCATGATGAATAATTAGAAAAGAGAACGTCTGTTATATATGGAAAAAAAGCCAGATAGAAAAGAAATTAAAATTGATTTCTCAAGAAATCGAAGATTCTTTGAGCAAGAAGGGAGTTCAAGAGTGATAACGTCCGGATCTCTTTATATGTTCTTCGCATTAATTAATGCGGGATGTATCTGGATTTTTATAATTTTAGGTACAGGATGGGAAGGTTTAAAATATTTTGGATTAACAACTGCAATAAATGGAATTGTAGGACTGATTGGAATAGGAATTTCAAGATATTTTATTGCAGAAATAAAAACTGCGTTTGTTATTAATGAAGAATTAGGGCGTTTGAAAGCTGCGACCTATTCGAAGCTATTGTTTCTCATTGGTATAATAATGGGTTTAGGAATGATTTTAATACCTTTTATATTTGGGTTTTTCGTAAAAAACCAATTATTGAGAGAGTGTATTTTTGCTTCTGGGGTTACCTCAATTCTATTATATACTAACCTTGTTTTTCAAATTGGTCTGGAAATTAAGAATAGATATGATATAATTGCTTTTTTATCAATATTTGGTGGGATTTTTCTATTAATTTGGGGTTATATATTTATCTCATTTGACATAAATCCATTTTGGTTTGCATTCCACCCTTTTTTCAATATTACCACCTTCATTTTATTTGCTTTTTTTTTTAGTAAACAAGCACCTTATTCAATAAGAGATATAATTCAAGCAGGTTTAAAAACGAGAAATATGAAAAAAAAAGCTTCCCCAGAAATTAGAGAATTAATAGAAGAACATCAGATATTATTATATATGAAAAATTCTGTTTATTCAATGTTCACTAATATTCAAAATTCAAAATTCTTCGAAGATATTTTATTTTTCTATGCTGCTATATATTTAGCTACATTTACTGATCCTGAATATCAAGGCTTTGCGTTGAGCTTATTAACCGTTTTAATGACTTATGGAGCAGTAAAAACAGTAATTTTGTATTATTCCGCTCCATTAAACATTGAAATTGCCGAAGCATGTGTAAAGGAATCATATGATACTATTGAGGCTTCGATTAATGATTCAACAAGAATTTCCAGCATTTTGGCATTGGGTTTTCTTACTGCAATGGTTGCACTTTCAGGAGAATTACTGTTTTATTTACATAGAGATCTCTTTATAGATGATGGATCTTTCGATAATGATATATTTTTTATGGCACGAGTTTTATTTATCTTAATAATTTTAGGTCAATTCATTTATGGGTACTCAACATTATTTGGAAATGCTCTTATTGGTTCCGGAAATGCTTATTCAGCAGCTAGAGGTTTTCTAATAACTATTATAATAATAACAGGCTTATCTCCAGTTTTTATTTTTCTTTTTGGGATCTTAGGTATGGGAATTGTGATGTTAATATCTGCTTTCTTTCTCTTGCCTTATACAATCTTTCAACTTAAAAAGAAGCTTAATGTAAATTATAAAATTAGAATTTATCGCTTAATTCCTAATTTGTTTATTCTATTTTTTTTATTATGGTTTTTTCCATTTACTAGCACAATCAGCTTACTTTTAGGGATTATCTTAGGTGCTTCGATATATTTAATATTAAACCCTTTCTTTGGAGTATCAATTCCCGAAGACCTACAAATGATAATTGATTTATTTAACACATTAAAACTAAAAATTTTCGGGGATTTGATCGTTTATCTAATGAGAAGCACCTATAATTTCAGTCCCTTAAATAAAAATAAAATTATACTTGAAGAAAATAAACTTGTCTTAGTAAAGAAATGATATAACCTAAAGCTAATCTAATAGATTTATGAATTAAATTCGGTGATTATAGAGAGAAATTCAATTATTTCCTAGCTAAATGATTTCTTATTATTAACATAATTAAAAGAAACTGAAGTGCAATCAAGGAATATAGCATAATATCAAGAAAAAAACTACCATGAATATCAATACCCAGCCAATTCTTAATCCAACATCCAGAATCTCCCCCATTATATAATAGGCAATCTGTAATCGCTAAATATAAGATATGAAATCCTAGTGATAAAATAATTACGGTAATTCCTATAATTATCTGGAAATAGAAGGAGTTCTTAAATTCTGAATCCTTTTGCGAATTATCTGAATTATTTGAAATCTGATCATTTTTTTTAGCATTTTCGATGATAAGATCTTTTAAAATTTTACTTTCTTGTAATAATTTTTGATTTTCCTTTTTTAATTGATTGTGCTTTTCAATTAACTTTGAATAATTTTTGTTACTCTTCCCTTCTTGCTTATTTAATTCCAGATTTTTTTCTAATACCTTAGACTTGCTCATAATGCATTTATATATCCTATTTTTAAGAAAGAGATTTTCGAATGTATAAACCCCTAAAAATCCTAATCCAATTTTTTATATTACTAATAGTTAAAAAGATTTTTTATATTAAAAAATAATCAAAATATGACTATTACGTTATAATAATACATATCTTAAAGCTCTAAAAAAAAAATATAACTAAATGAATAAAGAAATATTGTGTATTAATACTTATAGAAACCTTTCCCAGTTTTTCTTCCTAAAAGCCCACTTTCTACCATTTCTTGCAATAGTATGCTTGGTTGATACTTTTGTCCTAGTTCTTTTTCTAAATATTGTCCAATATGATAATATATATCATTTCCAACTAAATCAGAAAGTTCTATGGGTCCCATAGGAAAATTGAATGCTAATTTACATGCTTTATCTATATCTTCGGCACTGGCAATTCCTTTTTTAAATAAATCAATTGCTTCATTACATAATACATAAATAAGACGAGAAGTTACGAATCCAGGTGAATCATTTACAACCACAACTGTTTTATTCAAACTCTCAGAAAAATTTTTTGATTTTTCTACAACTTCATTAGAAGTTTTCTTTCCTTTTATTAATTCAATCAATTTCATTACTGGTGCTGGATTAAAGAAATGAATTCCTATTATTCTTTCTTTAAATTTTGAGTTTAAGGCAATATCTGAAATACTTAAAGATGATGTGTTAGATGCAAGAATTACATTATTGTTGCAAAGATTATCCAGTTCAGAAAATAATTGCTGTTTTAATTCCATTTCCTCAAAAACAGCCTCAATAACCATTTGTACATCCTTTACTGCTTCTTCTTTATTAGTATATAGCCTTATTCTATGCAATATCTTATTTGCTTCTTCTTTGGTTAATTTGTTCTTAGCAACAAAAAATCTTTCTAAATTTATTTCTATAGATTTTTTTACGTTTTTTAATATCTGATCGCTTATATCTACTAAATTTACATTATACCCAAAAGAAGCTGTTAATTGGGCAATCCCTGAACCCATAATCCCTGCACCGATTACACATAAATTTTTTATCTCCATGATCCTCACTATTTTCTAAATTGGTTAAAGTCTGGTTTACGCTTTTCTAAAAATGCATTATTTCCTTCCACAGCCTCATCAGTGCCATAATAGAATGATAAACCACCAACACCAAGTTGAGTGACTCCAGTAACTCCATCTGTCTCAGCCAAAAAAGCATATTTCAACATTTTCAAGGCATTAGGACTTTTTTCTAATAGTTCTTCACACCATTGTTCCACTTCTTGATCAAGTTTTTCCATTGGCACTACAGCATTTACAAGCCCCATTTCTAGAGCCTGCTGAGCCGTATAACGTCTACATAAATACCAGATTTCTTTCGCACGTTTCATACCTACAGCACGCATTAAGTCACCCGTTCCATAACCAGGATCAAAGGAACCTACTCGAGGTCCTGCTTGTCCCAATTGTGCGTGTTCTGCTGCTATGCTTAGATCACAATTAACATGCCAAACGTGACCACCTCCTATAGCGTAACCATTCACTCTAGCTATGACAGGTTTGGGCAATGTACGAATTAAGTATGTAACACGTTGCCAACCTACCTCAAGTGGTAACATATGTCCTCCTTTATATCCCCCCTTTTCACGGGTACTTTGGTCTCCCCCAGTACAAAATGCTTTTTCTCCAACACCTGTAAATACTACAACACCAATTTTATTATCCATACACTTTTCAAAAGCATCTATTAATTCATGAACCGTTTTCTGTGTACATGCATTATACCGTTCAGGACGATTAATGGTTATTCGAGCAACACGATCCTTTATTTCAAAAAATATATCTTCATAATCCAAATTCTTTTCAACTCATTTTTATCATAAATATTTCATAATTATAAGTATCCATAAAAAATAATCTCATAACATTTAAAACAACTATCTAAAATTATCTTGCATCTTATGAATTTTTTGAACTACGTGAAACTATGGTTTCACGATCAATGATTCGTCGATAGTTAAAATTAATTCAATTATTATTTAAAGAGAAGGGTTATCTAAGGAAAACGTAGGTATGTTGCTAAAAAACCATTTTTTGTTTAATTTCTTGAACCATTTTATATCCTTTTTCATTTATTTCAGTAATTATATCCCTTAATATTTCATTGATGGCCATATCATGTAAGTCACAGGAAACGTATAGAAGGGATAAAATTTCTTTCGCTAGTAAAGAAATAGTTTTAATATCATTGATTGGAATTCTGATCCCAAGAGCCTTTAAATCTAAATGGGTTTCTTTTTCTTGTTGTCTGATGGTTAAGAAAATATCATTTTTTCTTCCTTTCCATTCTTCTGTGATTGCTCTTATAGATAAGAGATATCTTTTTGTTGGGCTTCCAATACCTATAATATCTTTTGCGAATTCTAAAGATTCAGAATTTCTAATTGATTTCAATCCAAATGTTCTATTAAGCTTATAATTTTTATCTAATTTTATCTTCATTTTAGATATTTCATCAGTAAGTTGTTCAACTTTTAATGCTAATTTCTCAAATTTTTCAAGAAATAGTTCTTCAACTTTAGATTCATAATTACTCAATATGATCACTGAAATATAATATAAGTATGATACTTTTTGATTATCTGTTTAATAAAACTAATTATTAAACTATTAATCTATAGAGAATTTTTAATTTTTAATTACAAGCTCAAATATTAATTGCTTTAACTTATATAGACCCTTAAAAAAAAGAAATAGTATAAAATGAAAATAGTTGATGTTAGCTAAACATCAAAATTATTTTTTTTGATATTGTTTTCGTAATCTTCTTTATAATCGTCGGAATCCAATCCTTCTAGACTATCTTCTTCCATAGGTGGTTGAATTTCATAAGTACTAGGTTCCGGTAAGGAAACTTCTTTTTCTTCTGCTAATCTTAATTCTCTTGGTTGCTTTTGCTCTTTGTGATATTTTGTAATTTCGTAAATTCCGAAAATAACTAAAATTACAATGAAAAATATTAAAACAGCAAAATTCTTAATATTATTGATTTTTCTATCATCTAAAGAACTTAGTTCACTTATCCAAGGAATCCAGGAAATATTTATATCTTTAAGAATGCTATAAGGGAAGTAATGGATAAATTCATAAGTTACTTTGGAAAGAATTAGCCAGATGATTACTGTATCAATATTAAATCTCTTTAACCTTTTGTTTAGAAGTTCAGCTTGTGAACCCATAAGAGTGCTAAGAGAATAAAAAATTATTAATAGATCCGGAATTATTATACCCAAATAAGCCCAAAAAGATGCTAATTCTTCCTCATCTGTGCGGGTGCCAACAAAACCTAAGTATATTTTTAAAACTAGAAACAAGGCATAGAATGAAACTAAAATCGCAAATATACCAAACCATCCATTAAAACTCTTTTTGAACATATAAACTATGCAAATAATCATAAGACCTATAAGTACGCCCCCTACAATGAAATAAATTATGTTCAGGTATCGTGGGAACTCATCCTCTATTGGTGTTTCAAGTATAACAGAAGTATTAAATATATCAGGTCCTATTACAAAGAGGAATAACAACAACAATGAAACAACTACACCACCGAAAAAAATAACAAATCGCAAAAATTTCTTTCCCCGTCCGTCTGCAACTAGTTTTTTATCCACTCTTTTTCCGATTAAATAACAACCATAAAAAATAAACCAACTTGTAAAAAAGAAGTAAGTGAATATTGAAATTGCAAACATAACAATTAAAACACCTGATATTAAAAGCATAATAGGCAAAGAAATTAGAAGGAACAATACAACTTTCCATGCTGGGTATTCAAAGATATCTCTTTTAGAGATAAGAGATAGTAAAAAAAGGAACATAAGAAAGACTAAAAATGGAAGGAAAATCAAAATACCAATTCCTGATACGATGGGATTAGGATTAGGAATTATTGCTACTCCAACTAACAGCCAAATTACTAGAGTTAATAATCTCCAGTTTTTACCTATTTTCTTTAAATTATCGATAATATCCATAAAAAATAAGTTAAACTTAATATATTTAAATTTTCTTATTGTATTGAGCTATTTAAAAATCAATTTAAAGATATAGAAAGAGTACTACTTTAAAAAATCGATCAAACTCTTTTGAGTATTAAATTGATGATAAGAAAGCCCCCATTGTTTTTTTAAATCGTTAACAGATTCAGGTGCGAAACCAGCAAAATGATTATTAACAATAATAAAAATCTCATAGATATTTGGTAATTTAATTAATTGTTCAATGTGCTTATTTAAATCTAATAAGGAACTCTTTTGTTCTCTTTGAATTCGATTAAAAACTGTCAATTCTCTGTCTCCTATAAGTCTGATATAATAAATAGTTTGATTATCCAAATAAAAGGGTATAATTCCAGGTTTATATGTAGTTCCTAGAATTACACTTCTTCCATCAATGAATTTAGAGAGAATATTGGGGTCAAACCAAGAATTATCTCTTAATTCAATAATATATTTATATTTTGAAGGAAGATCGTTTAATAATGATTTTAATTTCATAAGATGATTTTCGGTGTATTTAAACCAAGGAGGGAATTGGAATAGAAAAGCTTCAATTTTTTCATTTAAATATTCTATAGTAGAAAAGAATTGTATGATAAAAGAATTTAATTCAGGATCTTCAAGATTATGGGTAATTTTTTGCCACACTTTAATAATAAAACGAAATTGTTTTGGGACGCGCAATTTCCAATTTCGAATCATATCTAATGAGGGGAGATTATAAAAAGTTGAATTTATCTCCACTATATTAAAATACCTAGCAAAATATTCTAAGTGATTGCTTCTGTCTAATTGTTTTGGATAAAAAGGGCCAACCCAATCTTTATAATCCCATCCTGCGGTTCCAATTTCAATTTTAACCATGAAAAGTATATCAATCTTTCTTTAATCTTATATATTCAATGATTTTTTACTAAAATAATTTTTTTTTATGAAAGATTAATTTAATTTTAAAGATTTAATCAAGAAGTGTAACTCAAAATAAAAAAGTAGTAACTATTAAACTCCTTATTAATAAAATTAGTGGTTTATCATGGGTATAGATTGGAACAAAGTAGAGGAAAGCCCCAAAAAGAAGCTTTCTGTGGAGGGAAAAACTTTATTAGATTTTAAAACGAGAAACGAGGATTTGAAAAAGAGAATTAACCAATTGGAGAAGGAATTAGAAAAAAAAGCAGAGGATCTAGAACGTACAAAGAAAAAATTAACAGGTCGAGAAAAAAGTCTAATTCAACTTACTGAAAAAAAATCAACAGCAAGAAAATCACTTGATAAAATTAAGGAGGAGAAACTCCATGCAGATATCAAAATAACTCAATTATCAGCGGTAAAATCCAATTTGGAGAAAAAATTAAATGAATCCACAAAAAAGATTACAACGCTGGAAAGTCAATTAAAATTAATTGTGAAGAAGTCTGAGGAGTTAGAAAGAAAAATGATGCTAAAAGAAAAAGAATTACAAACTAAAGAAGAAGAGTTGTTAATTAAGACCAAAGATTTATTGAAGAAAGAAAAAGAGATCCAAAATGCTAAAAGTGTAGTAAATCAACGAGATAAAGAAATTGAGTTCCTTAAGAAGAATTTAGAAGTTGAAAAAGGAAAAACTTCTTTTCAAATTAAAAGGGTTGAATCTATAGAAAATCAATTGGCGAAATCAGAAAACATTTTAAGTTCACTAAAAAAAATAAAAGAAATTTTACACGTTAAAGGTTTTCTTTCTGATAAGGAGTTTGAAGAAATTTACTCATCTATTCTATAATGAATTAAAAGAATTGTCAAAACCTTATCGTATTAAATATATTAATATAAAATTTATATATAATAGATATTAAGAAAATAAATATACAGTAATTTAAAAATAAAAAATTTGCATACCTAAAGGTGAAAGTATTAACCTAAACATTCATTTATTTTAAAAAATTAATTAAAATCAAAGGTGGGTTAAAGAGATGAGCATAGATTGGGCAAAAGCAGAGGAAAGGCCTGAGAAGAAGCTTTCTGTAGAAGGAAAAGTCCTATTAGATCTTAGATCTAAAATAAATAATTTGGAAAAACAATTGGCTCAAAAAACAAAAGATCTAGAAAAAACCTCAGCTGATCTTAAAATAATAAAAGAGGATTTCTCGGAATCATCGATGAAAGTGGAGGAACAAGCAAAAAGCTTAACGGAAACACAAAAAAATTTTGAACGGGCAAGAGAAGAAAAGCTTTATGCAGATGCAGAGATGAATAAGATAAAATCTTTAAAAGCAGAAGTAGAAAAAAATTTATCAGAAGCTAAGTCTAAAATTACAGACTTGGAAGAAAAATTGAAAGAGACAAGTTTAAAGGCAGAAACATTGGAAAGAGATAAGAGTAGTGTATTGGAAAATTATGAAAATCAAAAGAAAAATATCAAGGATGAATTACAGCAAAAGGAAAATGAAATTGAGGATCTCAAAAAAGAATTACAGACTACTAATTCAGAAAAATATGTTGAAGTTGAATCCCTCAAGGATGAGAGAGATAATCAAGCAAAAGAAATAAGCGCTCTCAAACAAAAAATTGAAGCACTCGAAGAAACTATATCAGAAGCAAAAGGAGCACCTCAACTTATAGAAGAAATCAAGGGAATAATGGCTCATAAAGGATTTCTTTCAGATAAAGAGTTTGATGATTTATTAGAGAAATTATAAAGTACATAATAAATCTTTTTATTGTATTAGAATGGTTAACTTAATTTGGAATAAAAAAGCAGATATTTCTCTCAAAATAGATAATTTAAAAAAACACTATTCCAATTTTTTTAATACTTTCATTATAGGATCAACTATAAAAGAACAATATATTCCTATTAAATCCATATCTAATAGGTGGAAAAATAAATTATTTTGGGGGGAGAATTTGGAAGTTCTACTCTTTCTATTGAATGAATTTGAAAATAAAATTGATTTGATTTACATAGATCCCCCTTTCTTTTCAGGTGTTAATTATAAAATTGAAATAACTGAAAATGACAAATGCTTTGACTCAATTGCTTATAATGATCATTGGCAGAACGATTTAGATTCATATTTACAAATGCTTTATGAGAGAATAACTCTATTTGAAAAATTACTATCTCCAACAGGATTATTATTTATTCATTTAGATT
>JAHQWY010000451.1 GCA_029856445.1 Promethearchaeia archaeon | reverse complement strand
TATCTTTCATTTGAATTTCCCTGTTTACCTGGTAAAACTTATTAATAATCTGCCAGATAGACTCATCATTCTTGATTTTTTCAATGAAATACTTAATCCTTTGTTGAGCTAGATAAGATTGCCCTTTATAAACATAAAACATTAAAAAAGGATATATAGAATTCATAAGGAGTGTATGTTCACCAAAAGAAGCACGTTCAAGTCCTTCAGAGAACTTCTCGCTAATAAATGAATTAATTGCGCTAAAAAAACCTCCAAAAAGATGATCCTCAAAAGTCTGATCTTCTATAAATGATTGAGAAAATACAGGTGTTCCCCCCTCTGACACAATTAATAAAAATACTGGTGTCTCTTCAGAGGGCTCTGGATTCTCTATTACACGTTTTTTTACCATTCCTTCAATTTGATCATTTAAACGTGCTAGCTGCATACGTTCTGATAAAGAAGTATTAGTTTCCTTGAAATCTTCCCATGTTTTTAAATGTGTAAGCAACTCATCATGTTCATTTGAGATTTTCATTGCTAATGCATGTAGGCCGAACTTTTCAGCCACTTGTTGCCCTTGAGTCAATAATCTTCGAGCTTTTTTCAAATCTAATAATATTAAAGCTAACTTGGCTTCTAGTAGGTAATTTTCTCCCAACACACTGTATGAATCCGATTTTTCAGCAATTATTCTTAGTTGGTTAATATAACTTTTTAATTCTGGCAAAACTTCCAAATTTTGTGTCGTCTTTAATTCAATTAGAAGTAAATCACTTAAATTAATTAGAGCTCCTATTTTAAACTCATAGATTGGATCCATTTCGAGGAGTTGTTTTAATAATTCTTCTGCCTTTCCTCGATTAATAACTCGATTACTTGTTTTCAAGATTAAAGCCTTATTAAAAAGGACTTCATGTAAGGTTTCTTTTTGACTCAACTTCTCATGAATTTTCTCCAATTGGTTCAAATGTTCCAATGCTCTTTCAGTATCTCCCATATCAATTAAAATTTGAATTAAAAAATCATAAATGTTAGCTGTGGCTCTTAAACTACTATATTCTTTAGCTAATGAGACTGCTTGTTCTAAACATTCTAAAGCCTGATCTAAATCTCCTGTTGCTTTGTATAGACCTCCTAAATTGTTAAGAACAGATGCAATCATGTTATTGTTTTTAAGTTCTTTGAATATTGATAAGCTTTGCTTATAAAGTTTAATGCTATCATCATTCTTACCCTTGAGATTATTTAAACCTCCTTTAATCGTTAAACCCCACCCTAATGCATATTTTCTATTACTTTCGGTAGCAAGAATTATAGCACGCTCTATATATTCTAATCCTTTATCTAATTCACCTTTTAGATTTCCTGTTATCATAGAAATTGCTATAAGACACATGGCAATTTCAGATTTGTTATTATATTTTTCATTTATTGTTAAGCTTTTATCGTAATACTCTAATGCTAGAGCTACATCACTTCTTTGCGAAATAATTGGATGAAAAACTGAGCCTTTAAGAAAATTTAACATTGCTTCTCTTTTCTTATAATCACTTAGATTTTCTTGGGTTAAACCTTTAAGTAGTTCTTCTCCTTGCCTAAGAAATTCCATAGCTTTTTCAGTATTGCCCATATAAATTGAGAGATTAGCCATTAAATTTAAGCTATCAATTGTTAAAAGACTATTTTCTAATCTTAAACTATCCGTATAAGTTTGTTCTGCAAGCTGTATACCATTGCTATATAATCCTTGTTGAAGTAATATGTCGCATTTAAGAAGATTACATGATATTTTTTCAGAAAGAGAAATTTCTCTCTTCCCTTCAAAATTATTTATTAGTTGAAGAGCTTCCCCAAATTCTCCTCCATCAGCAAATTTTTTTATCCTTTCTAATTCTATCGAATCATTTTGAGGCATATAAATGAAGGTTTTAAGAGAATTGGATTTGATATTTTAATTACAATTAATAGAATATTAAGCCAATTAAAATATTAAATATAATGAAATTCAAAATTATATCCTAAAATTATTTAATAATTACAAAGGGCTAAATAAAAAATTAAATAAAAAAAATTAATAATGTAAAATCTTACTTTACTGCTTCAAAATAGATATACCACTGCTCATCATCTTCTATGAACTCTGTTCCTAAATGTTTGTGTTTAGTTTTAGCTAAATCGCGCGGAACAGATTCGCTTGCTGGTTTATAGTCTGTAATAACTTTTAAGACTGAACCGGGTCTCATTTTCATGAGTTGCTTTTTTGTCTTTAAAGCAGGTACAGGGCATACAGAGCCACAGACATTTAATTCCATATCAAATTTCATAATTTTTAACCTCTTGGTAATTATTTTTTATTATTTATTTTTAGTCACATATTAATGTAAAAATTGGTTCTTCCATTCCAGGATCAACCTTCATCTCAATTTGCATTAGTTGGGCTAATCGAAGGGCTTCATATCGAACTTTTTTGGGATTTAAGTTTAATTTTTGTGCCATATCGCTGATAGTCGTTGGACCTTGTAGTGTAATATAATCTAAAACTTGTTGTCTTGGAGTTTTTTC
>JAHQWY010000450.1 GCA_029856445.1 Promethearchaeia archaeon | reverse complement strand
AAATTTTTATTTCCCAAACAGATAACTTTTCAATTCGATCAATATGGAAAAAGTCGATCACGCTTTTTGTAGATCGCGCAACAAAATTGAGCAAAATGATCACCATTTAAATACGATCGATCACATTATTTAATTAGAAAACAAAACAAAATTGAGGGAATAAGATGGGTCAAGAAGAAAAATTGGAAGATGCGATGGAAAAATACCGTGATATTCGGGAGTGCCTGACTGGATTGTACGAAATCATTAATATCAACTTCAGAGAGGAAGACTTTTATCATCAAGCCGCGATGGATAATTTAATCACGCTTAACAACACGATTTTAGAACTGTTAAGAGATTCTTATACCCCTCGCGAGATTAGAATCCGATTGCGCGAGATAGAGTTTAATGAGAAGCAAGCCGAGGAAATATTTCCTTTATAATATCTTTTATATTTACTTATTCTTATTATTATTTCTACATTTATCGATTCTTTGAGTTTTAAAGTAATAATTATTTCTATATTAAAATTACATTTGGAATGGAAAGGTAAATTCAGCGTCTGATTTCAATGAAAATTCCTTTGAAAAAAAGAATCTAAAATTTCTTCAATTTTTTTCTCATTATGATTACTATAACTAATAGAATACTAAGTAGAATGAAAAGATTATACCCTGGAAGGTTATCTTTACTTTTTGAAAGAAAAGGGATATTTGTGAAATAACTTCATTAAAAAAGAATCTTGAATTGAAATTATAGTACAAAATTCTTTTAAGGAAAATATTCTTCCTATTCTTTAATCTCTGCAAATTCAATTGTGAAAATATACGTAATACTGGATATTTAAGAAATTTAAGCCGAGTAAATAAAAGGAGCGAAAAATCTATGCGTATTTCTATGCCCCCAGAATTAGAACATGGATGGAATCTTCTAAATGAGGGAAAGCTGGAAGAAGCTATGCAAGTAATAAATAGTTTCGAGCAGTTAGAAGATAGAACCTTAGAAGCCGATCACTATTATCGAAATCTTAAAGCTTTTATATTATTACATATGGGGAAATTTCAAGAAAGCCTTAAAACAGCAGAGCAAGCTTATCAAGAGAGTAAAAGGCGAAATAATCCATTATTTTTAATCGATTCAATCACATCAAAATTCTTTAGCTCAGTCATGCTAGGTAGATTAGAGAGTTCAAGAGAAGATGTTATACTTTGTGAAAAATTACTCGAATCTATTACAGAAGAGTCCCCTCACGAGATAAATTTGAGAAAAGGTTATTTCCTTGTTATGAAGGCTTATCTAATTATTCGGGAAGGAAAAATTGATAAAGGGATAGAACTTATCAAAAAAAGTCTAGCGATATTAGAGAATTACTCTGTTACTGCAAACATGTTAATAGGAATAAGCTTAAGTGATTTAGGTATGTCTTACTCAGTCAAAGGAGAATTAGATTTAGCACTAGACTATTGGAAAAAATACTTAGATCTTCTCAAAGGAACTACTCCAATAACCAATACGATGAAAGGGGTAGTTTACAATTACATTGGAGGAATTTACTTTCAAAGAGGTGATTTAGATCAGGCAATTAGATATTTTCAAAAAAGTCTTGAAATGATGGAGCAGGATACAAATATAATTACAGTTCTTTTCTCGGGGCTTAGTTATGATGGCATGATCGAAGTATTGTTGTACAAAGATTCTCTTAAGGAAGCACAAGAATGCCTAGATCATTTCTATCAATATCTCGAGAAAAACAAAGAATTTTTAGGAAGGTCTCCAATGGAAATGTTTTGGTATAAAATATCAAAAGCACGAATATTAGCATCAAGTTCAAGAGTCAGAGATTGGGCTCGAGCAGAAGAAATTCTAATAAAGATTCTTGAGGAAAAATATATACTTTCAGGAACTAGAACGGCGTGTATGTTAATACTTTGTGGGTTATATTTTCAGGAAATGAAAACATCAAATAATTTAGAAATTCTTGAAGACATTCAACCCTTAATTGATAAGTTAATTGAAGCAGCTGAACAAATAAACTCTTACTCGCAGCGAGCTCAAGCCTTATTGTTAAATGGGAAGATATCCTTACTACAACTAAATATGGGAGATGCTAGACGATATCTAACGGAAGCTCAACGAATTGCGGATTCTCATAGTCTACAACTTTTAGCAAGAGAAATCTCTCATGAACATGATAAATTATTGGATCAACTAGAGGGACTGGAAAGTTTTAAAAAGAAAACAATGACATTGCAAGAAAGAATAGACATGGCATCTTTAGGTGGTACATTAGATTTAATACAGGGAAGAAGAGCAGTGATTGCTCCCGATCTCGTTGATGAAGAACCAGTTATGCTCTTAATCCTAGGTGAAGGAGGGATTCTGTTATTTTCATATCCTTTTTCTGAAGAGGTGAAAATAGAGGGTGACCTTTTCGGAGGATTCTTATCAGCGATTACTTCTTTTAGTGACGAAGTCTTCTCTGAGGGGCTTGATCGAGCTAAGTTCGGTCAATATACAATTCTTATGAAAGACATAGCAGACTTCTCTTTTTGTTATGTATTCAAGGGT
>JAHQWY010000449.1 GCA_029856445.1 Promethearchaeia archaeon | reverse complement strand
AATAAATCGTCGCTATAATATTTACCGGTAAATTCCAACAAATTCTCATGAGAAATGCCCTTCTGTATTACCCGTAATGCTTGGTGATCCAATCATGATAGGTAGATGGATTGTTCTTTTTTTCCATCAAAATTTTGAAATGAAATTACCTGGGAATAATGGATAAACCAGTTGAAATTCAAAAAGAAATCAATTTTTTTAAAAAATGAGATTGTTTTATATTTTTTACATACATAGTATATATTATAGAATATTAAGGGATATTCATGATGTATTCAACATCAAATGAGGATTATATGTTTAAGGTAACTCTGGTTTTTTGGAAATTCTATGAAATCGGAAAGTATTTCGAATTACCAGAATTAAGAATATTTTTCGAGCAAAATAGTTCATTCAAGCTATATGAAGATTACCATTGCCAACTGTCACATCCAATAACAGGGGAAAAATGTCATCAGCCATTAAAATGGATTTCAAGCCAATCTCATTATTATGCTCCTGTTTGTTATAAAATTGGTAAGTCAGATAGGTTTTCATGTCTTTCGAATCCTAGTATTGAAGGAAAAATTCGATTCGAGGGTCATATTCACTATGGCTCGGTTTTAGTAATCCATTGTGAATTAGTATTCGATAATTATCATACTATCGAGGATTTCATTGAAATATCGCAACCAGAAAACATAATCCTTGAAAGTGCTTTAAAGCCTATTACAGAGAGATTTATTAAAATTAGAGATGAAATAATTGAAATTCTTGCTAAGGGAAATTTTGCGGATAAACCAAAATTGGAATCCAGTTTAGAACCTTGGCATCATACTTGGATAATTTGGGATGCTAAACCAGATTTTAATCGCTCAGATTATCGTTTTATAGGAAATGAAATAGGAAAAAACGCTCATTATTCAATAGGGCTTACTTTAAGAACTGATAAATATCGTGAACTAGATCCAATCGCCTACAGAGATCAAATTAACCTTAAAAATTTGAGTCCTTACAAGGATGAATTTGTAATGATTACACACGCAGGAAATGTGGTTATTCCAGGGCCTGGATTATTAGATCCAGATTCTATGAAAAATTTATTTATTGATACATTATTTGCTCCTGAAGTAGGAAATGTACAGAGGTACTTAATTTTAATGCATATGGAAAACATCCTTGTAGTTGCTGAAAAGTTTGATAGAATCCTCTCGGAAACTAGAGCGATGGAAGAAGATTTAACTTTAAAAGAAAAAATTGAAAACTTAGAAGAACTTGAGACAGAATTAAATAGAATTATTCTCGAACTGAATAAAGATATAATTATATCAAAAATTACACGGTTATTATTCACTAGCACATTTAAAACAAGTATGTTCAATGAACAAATAGATAAATTAGATGGATTTACATTCTCAAAAGCAACGGATGATGTTATTACGAGAATTAGAAAGACACTAAATAGACAGAGGAATACACTTAATACTAAGTCTTCAGCCATAGAAAACAAGTTCTTAGCGATACTCAATTACCTTGCGTTATTTGAATTAGCAACATTAGTAATTTCATTAGCTTTAGGTGATGTATTTCCAGATATTCCTGGATTAGGGATAATACAAATTTCAGTTGCATTATCTATTGTTATTATTGCGATTATTCTATTAAGAATACAAGAGAGAAAACTATGATATTATGTTGAATTGCTCTTTTTTTATTTAATTATTGCTAAGAGATGATAAAAATGGTTGATTTTATTAAATTACAGGGTAATGCAGCTGAAAGAGGGTATCAGCAGGGAGATCAATTAAAGGATAAAATCCATAATATGTTCGATATAGTTTTTCATTCAAAAATGTTTTCAGAAGTAACATCTAAATTAATTCCCCTCTCTATAATCAAACTTGGTTTAGGAATTATGGGTAAGAAGAATATAAAGAAACCAATACAACAATACCTTCCTGATCAATATAATAAAATGATATCATTAGGTAGCGCAGCCCACATTAGAAGAACGATTCTATATGGTGCTCATTTTATAGAAGTTATGTCAGGAGACCCGAAATCAATTTATAAAAATCCACCTGTTCAAGCGTGCTCAATGATCTTTGCTATCTCCGAAGCTACATTGGATAATTCGATGATTTTTGGGAGAAATTATGATTTTCCTAATGTTCTTCAACCATTTCAGATAGTTCGGGAAGAAACCCCTGACGATGGGTATAAAAATTTAAATTTTACCCAATATCCCCTTACAGGGTGTCATATGGGAATGAATGAGGAAGGTTTAGCAATTGGTTATAACTATGGTCGTTCTTGGAAAAAGCAACCACTTGATTTTAAGTTAAAAGGTGTTCCCGGCACATTTATCGTACAAGAAGTTTTAGAGACTTGTGCAACAACCCAAGAGGCTATTAAATATATTACCGAATTTCCTGATCGTTCAAATGGATGTCATTATGGGCTTATGGATGCTTCTGGTGATACATGTGTTATTGAAACTACAAGCACTAGATATGCAATCCGAAGGACTAAAGACGGAATTTTAGCTCATACAAATCACTACCAAACAGAGGAACT
>JAHQWY010000086.1 GCA_029856445.1 Promethearchaeia archaeon | reverse complement strand
AAATTTCGAATTTTAGTTACTAAAACATTCCTCAAAAATCTTAAAGCAAAAAAAGAAAAGAGAGTTTTATTTCAATTAAAAAAGCAAATTCCTGATAAAACAGAGACTCAGAAATCTTGGATTGAATTATTAAGTATTTTGCATAAATATTATCCGTTATTTTCAGAAGAATTAGAAAAAATACCTGATAGAACTAAATTACGCAAAAATTTAGAGGCAATGGCTAAATTTTTTGAAACGATAGGTAATAAAAATTAAAAAATTAGATCAACCATTTTCACTTTCCCACCATTCTGATATAGATTGTATATATTGATCATCCCATAAAGTCTTGATTTTACACCTTTTAGTACATTCTAAACATTTTTCTGGAGCATAAATAGGATTAGAAATATATTTTTCTCCACTATCTGGTAATAATACTACTAAAGTACCAGACTTCATCTTTCTTACAGTTTCTAATGCAACATGCAAAGCTGCTCCCGAACTTATACCTGTAAAAATTCCTTCTTGTAATGCCAACATACGAGAAGCATGTGCAGCATCTTCCAAAGAAACATACACCTTTTCATCTATTCTCGATTCATCATAAATTTCGGGAGTATAAGAAGTTTCTAAACTCTTCAATCCTTGGATTGGGGCTCCAGGTTCAGGTTCTACGGCAATTACTTTTATCATTGGATTAAATTCTTTCAATCTTTTTGATATCCCCATTAATGTCCCCGAAGTTCCAAGACCTGCAACAAAAATGTCAATTTCCCCATCAGTATCCTCAATAATTTCTTCCGCAGTATATCTATAATGTGCTAAAGCATTATTCTCATTAGCAAATTGATTAGGGAAAAAGTATTTATCTGGATCTTGTTTAACAATTTCTTTCACGTAATCTTGTGCTCCATTCATTCCGTCTTCTCCAGTAGTTAATGTTATTTTCGCCCCATATGCAGTCATAATTTTACGCCGTTCAACAGACATCGATTCAGGCATTACAATTTCTAATTGATATTCTTTAACTGCGCACACTAAAGCTAGTCCAATACCGGTATTTCCACTACTCGGTTCAATAATTATTTTTTCTTTTGTTAAAATTCCTTGTTTCTCGGCTTCTTCTATCATTGAGATAGCGATTCTATCTTTTACAGAACCAGCAGGGTTGTATTTTTCCAATTTAGCGAGTAACAATACATTAGGATTTGGATTACTCTTTTCAATCCTAACTAAGGGAGTTCTGCCAATCAATTTCAAGATATTTGAGTAATATTTCATAATAACATACTTTTAGTTCTGATTATTTAAAATAATTAGAATAGATTTGTATTAAAAATTATATTTTATGATTTATAAAATTGGGATCAAGAAAAACCTTATTTTAACAAGCCTTTTCTTGACATTTTTCGCATACAAGGCAATCAGCAGGTCTATAACCACATTTTTTACCATTCCAATAAAGTATCTCACCAGTTTCTTCATCTATAATGACATCTTGACTACTGCTAGGAAGTGTTTCCATAATATTTCCACATTTACAGCATTTTAGTTTTAACCCGCTCACATCATCACCTTCAGTTTTTCCTATTCTAGAACTTCCATAGGTTTTCCATGATGTTCAGGAATTGGTTGAGCGCCACAACTAGCACCCATCCAACAAACTAGTTGATTACCTTCTTTATGCATTGCTTGTCCACAATGCATTGGAAGTTCTTGTTCTAAACCACATTCCACACATTTTAATTTTCCCATTTTTTTTACCTCCTCTTTTTTTTGAAATTCTTTATTATTAATTTTGCTTTTCTCAATCTCATCTGAACTTTTCATTTGCATTAATTTTGGATCCATTGCATTATAATTTTTAAATCTTTCAGGCTCTTTTTTAAAATGAGTTTCACAATTTGGATTACAGAAATGGTAAATTTTACCTTTATACTCATATTCAATTGCTCGTCTTGGATCTATTTTCATCCCACATACAGGATCAGTTACTTTTTCTTGAGAGATTAATAGTCTTTCTTCTTCAATTTGTTGAGGTGTTTTGGGTTCATATCTCTTTAAAAACAAAGCGTTTGTTACTACTGATACCGAACTTGATGCCATGAAAACTGCTGCTAAATAAGGTGGTAAAAAGAAACCTGTTGCATAGTATAAAACGCCGGCAGCAATTGGTATTCCAATAAGATTATAAATAAAAGCCCAAAAAAGATTTGTGATCATTTTTTTATATGTTTTTTTTGATAGATTAATAGCTGAAACAACATTTCTCAAGTCACCTCTCATCAATACAATATCAGCAGTTTCAATTGCCACATCAGTTCCAGACCCTATAGCAATTCCAACATCTGCTTGCGCTAAAGCGGGAGCATCGTTTATACCATCTCCAACCATGCCCACTATTTTATGATCATCTGATTCTTGAAGTTGCTGTATTGTAATAGCTTTATCATTAGGTAATACTTCTGCTAAAATATGATCCTCATCAATTTTTAGCATCTGTCCAATACTATAAGCTGTATGTTTATTATCACCAGTAATCATATAAATTTCCAATCCAATTTCTCGTAATTTATCTAATGCATAAGGAGCTTGATCCTTAAGTTTATCTGAAATTCCAATAATTCCACTGATTTTATCTTCAATACTAATTAATATAGTTGTTATACCCTGGCGTTGTAATTCATTATATTTGTCTCTATAATTATCAAATGAGATATGGTTATCTGTTATTAACTTTTCGTTACCAATTAGAATCCTCTTGTTTTTAACAGAAGTTTCGATTCCCTTTCCAGGAATTGCATCAAAATCTATAGGAGTTTCAAGAGTTAGTCCTCGTTGATTAGCTTCTTCTATAATTGCTTGACCAAGAGGATGTTCAGAACCCATTTCAGCACTCCCAGCATAAAATAACAGATCATTATCATTGTAACCTTGGCCTTCCAAATCCTTTTCAGTAAATATAATCGAAACTTTGGGTTTCCCAACGGTTAATGTTCCAGTTTTATCAAAAACTATAGTGTTTATCGTATTTACTGCTTCTAAAGAATCTCCTCCTTTTAATAAAATCCCATTTTCAGCACCTTTACCTGTTCCTACCATGACAGCAGTTGGGATAGCCAAACCAAGGGCACATGGACAGGATATAACGACTATCGAAGTGAATACTAATAATGATAATTCTAATCCGATTTGAGCAATTAAGAACCAATATAGAAATGCTCCTGTCGCTATAAGAACAACGATAGGGACAAAATAATTACTAACTTTATCTGCTAGCATTTGTTTTGCAGCTTTTTTACTTTGAGCCTCCTTTACAAAATTAATAATTTGAAATAAAAGAGTATCCTTCCCAACCTTTTCGGTTTGGATTTGAATCAATCCTGTCTGATTTACTGTTGCACCAATTACCTCACTCTCAACTTCTTTCTTGATATATTTGCTTTCCCCAGTAATCATAGACTCATCTACTTTGGTCTTTCCCTTGATAACCTTCCCATCCACAGGGATTTTTTCACCTGGTCTTACAATTAAGATATCACCTACTTCAATTTCTTCAATAGGTATCTCACTTTCTTGACCATCTTTCAATAATGTAGCTGTTTTTGGCTGTAAACCAATTAATTTTTTAATGGCTTCAGATGTTTGACCCTTAGTCTTATGTTCAAAATACTTTCCTACTAATAAGAAAGATAATATCATAGACATTGCTTCATAAAACGTCTTACCGTCGATTATAAATGTTGTTAAAATTGAATAAACTAGAGCAGTGGTAGTTCCTAAAGCAACTAATACATCCATATTGGTTGATTTATTTTTTAGAGATTTATAGGCTCCTATTAAGAAAAATGAACCTGCAACTCCATAATTAAGAATAGCCAGGAAGAAAAGAATTAAATTTCTTGTAAAAGATTCAACTACAAACCAACTGATCGGTGTGATAATGAATGTAAAAATTAAGGAGCCTCCAAGAATCCGAAGTCGATAATTCATTTCTTTTTTATGTTGCTCAATCTCCTTGTCCATTACACCAGCAGTTTTCTCGATTTTGAATCCTAATTTCTTAATAGTGGTGATAATTTTATTTTCATCCAGCTTTAATTCATTAAATTCAATAAATAGCTTATTTGCCTGATAATTTCCTCTAACATCATGGATTCCTTCAATTTTCTTTACGGAATTAATCAAATCTAAAAACTCATTCTCTGGGATTGATTCACTTACTTTAAGGTCGATCTTAGCTAAAGTAGCTTTATATCCCAAATCTCGAATAGCATGATTAAAATCATTATAACTTATTTTATTGGGATTAAATTCAACAGTCGCCTCCTCATTAGCAAAATTTACTACTGAACTGCTTACACCTTCTAATCCTTTTAACTTGGTTTCAATTTTAAAAGCACAATTTGCACATGTCATTCCACCAAGTTTAATTTTTACTTTTTCAATTGAATCTGCTTCTATTATTCATCACCAATTACTTTCAAGATAAAATACTTTCTTGAGTAATTATACATTTGGTTTATAGTTTGAAAATCTTTTATTAAATTTTGTTTGTAGATGTAAATCTTTTTTATGAATTTGTTTAATTATATAGATATCTCATAAATAAACCAATGTTAAGGATAATCTTATTTATTCTTGATCTATTATAAGACTTAAAAATTATATAGGAACTTAAATGTCAGATATACTCGAAAAAGTAAAACCTTCGAGGTTAAAAAGAGAATTAATCCCGTTTATTATTATAGCCATAATTACTGTCTCATCGTTTATCTATTTTTCATATCAAGATAGTACTGGTTCAATCACATATACTCGTGAAGTACCCTATATAAATATTGAAGTTTCAAGTGAGATAACGAATTATTCACAACAATGTTTCTTAAAAATTTTTCCTATCTCAAATGAATACGCAAAATCCCCTTGGGCAAATCGCTATTTAGCCGCAGATATTAGAAAAAGAGATTCTGATGGAGGATTTTCCTTTGAGTTATATCAAAATGAAAATCTCTTTCAAATTCGTGATGATGATGATTGGCTTCTCTTACCTCAGGGGAATTATTTAGATTCTCTTAGAACCAAGATGGCTTTTGATATCTTCAATATGATAGAAGATAACAATCCAAATTATAGACTTCCGCATTCAAAACTTGTAGAAGTTTATGTTAATGGGAATTATAACGGTCTCTATTTACTCTGTGAAAGGATAGATCGAAAATTTTTGAATTTAGAGGAAGAAAACCTTAATTATCCTGAACAAAATGATTTGATTTTTAAAGCAACTAATTGGGATGGTGATTTTTATACAATTCCTACGAGCACTAATAAATTATGGGAGCAAATGTATCCAAATATCATAGATTTCTCTCATGTCCCCAAAAATCTGACGAATTTCATTCAAAATGCAACGGATAATGACTTTTTTGATGAAAATGGTGTTTTTACACTTTTTGATAAAGAATCAATTATTGATTGTCTGCTATTTGGTCTACTTGTAGGACATGAAATTATAGAGGGATCATCATACTATTTAGCATTAAATCAAGAATCTGAACAAGGATTCTTTTTTCTCCCTTGGAATTTTGCTCAGAGTTGGGGCTTTCACGAGCATGGTACTGTTCCTATTGAACTTTGGTTAAATACAGATATAAATGAAATCAAATCAGTTGTATGGAATAAACTATATTATCGTTTACTCTTTCCTCAAAATTCCTCAATTAACAGCGAGTTGTTGACAGAAATCGTGAACCGTTGGAGTTATCTTCGCACTCATTTTTGGGATTCTAATGTTCTTCTATCGTATTTCTATGAACTTTACCTACCAATACTAAACACCCTTATTCGAGCGACCTCTGATAGTATCATTGTCGCTAATTTTGTCAATACTATAGAAAATTGGATCGCACTTCGATGTAATTTTCTAGATAATATCCTAATCAACCCAATTACAATTTTCTCTGACAATTTTCTATCGCCTTATCGAGCAGATGAGCAGATATTTGGTTTTTCAACATCTGCTGCAAGACGGCATTATTTCAAATCAGAATTATTATTCTCAACTCAAGAAATTCATGAGATTAATGTTGTAATTCAGGAAAACTATTTACATGATATGATGCTTCGGAAACATGACGGTATTCGTTCAACAGAACATTTATACATGCCTGCTGATGTTTCAATTGATGATTATTCAATGGATACTGTAGGATTTCGTATACGTGCTAATTATAATGTACGTTATCCCAAAGATTCTTTTAAATTAAAATTTAGTGAAACTGAATTGTATCTTGGAGATGGAAAATATACCTACTTACCTGAAAATGAAAATCGACGATTTCTTGGCCTGAGAAGGTTGAATATACGGGCAGCTCCAACAGATTATTCTTTTATGAATGAGGTTGCAGGTTATGAAATATATAGAATTCTTGGGTATCCCTGTCCAAGGATTAGTTGGGCAAAGCTTTATATTACCGAAACAGACGAGAATGGTAATATTGTTAAACCTAAAGAATATAAGGGACTGTTTCTACTTACAGAAGATATTGACAAAACATTTCTAAACTATAACTTTAAAAACCCGGAAGGGAATTTATATAAAACTACCGATATCCCTGCTAATCTTGAGTATAGACCTAATATAAAGGACTATCATTCATGGGATGGGCGTCGGATATATGAATTGAGGACAAATGAAGAACTAGATGATTATTCCGATTTAAAGAAATTTATCCAATATATTAATTTTAACTGGAGCAATATTCAAGAAGTTGCTCGTATTGATTTATTAGCAATATATTTTGCAGTCAGTAATTTTGAAGGCAATTGGGACGATTATGTTTTTCTTCCTCATAATTATTTCCTTTATTCAGATCCTAATCATGGTTTTATACTCTTACCTTGGGATATTGAACAGAATCTTAATATGGGATGTACATCTTTTATTTCGTTTGGAGCCTCTGATTTTCGTAATGCTCCCTTACTCGTAGGATATAAAGGTTGGTATGACGCTATTTGTTATTGGGCGGGAATTTCTCCAGATCCTCGACCGCTTTGGGACAATTTAATAATTAATTTAGATTTCATCGATGCCTATTTTAATTCACATGAAAGAATTGTGAACAATTCCGTCACGTTTATAGAACAAGTAGACCAATGGTTTGATTTTATTAAACCAACAGTACTTATCCCGTATGAGTATACTGATCCATATCCCGTTGTAGGTTTTCCAAAGATAATTTATGAAAGCTATTTTAATTATGATAGAGATCGAGTCATAACATTTTTAGAAAACCGTACACAATTCGTTATAAGTCAATTACCTTAATTCACAATAAAAGACGGTGTAATATAATTCAGAGATTTCAAAAATACTTTAACCGATTTGAAATAAAATATCAAATCTCCTTAAAAGAACGTGATAGATTGATAGAATATATCCGTCCCTTTATGAGATTAGACTCTCATGCTACAAACAACTATGATTATGAAGTAAGGAGTTTATATTTTGATTCTAATTTTCACCACTCATTTCTCGAAAAAAAAGACGGAATTGCCATTAGACGAAAATTGAGGATTAGATATTATCCTGATTTCTCTAGAAGTGACGAGAAATTTGCTTTTATTGAGATTAAAAAAAAAATTAATGAAAATGTGGCAAAGAGTAGAGTTTATGTTCCGCTTGAAAACGCTTTGAAAATATTAAAGGGTAACAATAATAAGGCTAAAGCCTTCTATGATGAAGCTTCTGCTCAAGATAAGAATACATTGAAAGAAATCTGGTTTCTTTACAAAAGATACAATCTGAAACCTGCTTGTATAGTAACTTATAAAAGGCAACCCTTTCTTTCAAAATTTGAAAAAACTTGTCGAATAACCTTCGATACGAATGTAATGGTGCGAAATTATAATTTAGATCTTAATTTTGGTGGCGGCTCAAAATTTATTGTTCCCGCAGGAATATGCATCATGGAAATAAAATTTAACAATTATATACCAAATTGGGCTATAAAGATTCTTCAAAAAAACAATTGTCTACAATATAAAATTTCAAAGTTCGCTAATGGTTTAGAAAAAACAAGAACTTATGCTCTAGTTTGATAATAATTTTTCCTTTAGGTCTGTGCAAATTTCAATCTCAATTCACTGAGTAAATTCAAATATTATTTTAGATAATAAACTTATTTTACATCAAAAATTTTTTAATAAATATGTGGTTTGTTGACTTTATCAAGAAATTTATTGAGGATTCTTTTTTTACACTAGGATCAAATGTTAATACCATAGAAGTCACTGATGTTATAATTGTTTTTTTTTGGAGCATCGTATTGTCTGTCCTTATTGGAATCACCTATAGAGGCACTCATCGAAGCATCTCATACTCACAAAATTTTACTCAAACCCTAGTATTATTAGGAATAATTATTGGTACTATTATGGTAATTATCGGAACAGATATCGCACGAGCTTTCACATTAGTAGGTGCACTTTCCGTTGTTCGATTCAGAAATGCTCTAAAAGAAACTAGAGATATAGGCTTTATATTTTTTGTAATGGCTGTAGGAATGGCATGTGGGATTCGTTTTTATATTGTAGGAATAATGCTTACTGGCGTTGGCTGCTCATTAATGTATTTCATGACTTATACTAAATTCGGACAGAAAGGTTTAGCACAAGATATTTTAGAACTCGATTTTCCTGTCAGTAAAGATTATGCCCAAATTTTAAGTCCTATATTTGTCCGTCATTTAAAGTACTATACGATGTTAGGAATCGATTCGATAGATGAGAATACCAATCGAATTAGCTTTATAGTTACTTTTAAACAGAAAACAAAATTATTATCCATCAAAAAAGGGGGAGGATTTATAAGAGAATCAGGATCTAAAGTTAACCTATTATCAGAAGTTCAAAAGATCCCTTATATTTCCAATGTTAAAGTTATTGAAGGTAGTAGTTCAGTTGAGATTTAAAGAACCATGATTATGTGTTTTACTTATTTTCTTTCTCACGGTACACTTTGATTGCTTCTTTTAATCCATCAGCCACCATTAAGCTGCAATGAATTTTGGGTTCAGGTAAACCACCTAAAGCATCAACAATATCCATTTTAGTAATTTTTTCTGCTTCATCTAAAGTTTTACCCTTAGCCATTTCAGTAAGCATGCTAGAAGAAGCGATAGCTGCAGCACACCCGAAAGTTTCATATGAAATATCATTTAAAATTTCTTGACCACTTTCTTCCTTTACTTTAATAAAAACATGTATATAATCACCACATTCTATAGAACCTGCTTTTCCAACAGCGTCAGCATCCTTCATTTCTCCTTGATTTCTAGGATTCTTGAAATGATCAATTACAATATCTGAATAAATTGTAATACACCTTATATTAAAGATTAAAATTACAATTTTAAAAATTAGTTCAAAGAATTTATACTTATTGTATGATACAAGAGACGTTTTATTAGTTGGATAAATGTAAGATTTTATGTACTACTAGATTTTTTCTCTTTACGATATTTTTCAATAGCCTCATGTAATCCATCAGCAGCTAAATTACTACAATGCATTTTTATAGGAGGTAAACCATCTAAATTCTCAGCTACATCACTTCTGGTGATTTTCATAGCTTCATCTAACGTCTTTCCTTTTGCCATTTCTGTAACCATTGAAGAAGTAGCTATAGCTGCAGCACAACCAAAAGTTTGAAAAGATATATTATCAATTATCTCTTTTCCGTTCTCTTCTTTAACTTTGATATAAATAGTCATTAAGTCCCCGCAGGTAGGATTCCCTACTTCACCTACAGAATCCGCATCTTTCATTTCTCCCATGTTTCGGGGATTTTTAAAGTGTTCCATGACCTTTTCTGAATAAATTTTAATTCACCTTCTTAGAAACTCATCTATAATTAATATAAAATATTTATTTAAAGATTTTTCCTTTAATTCAAATAAATTCTATCGATTTTTAGTTAGAATATTGTATAAAAATTATTTTAATTCAAAATCAATAGCTGTCTTTTTATAGGTAATGAGACTTTTTCCACCCCTAATTCTTTTACATATTCGACAACTTCTGTTAGTTTCTTAGCAGACTGATGGAAAAAGCATACTTCTTTCGGTTCAAGAGCTTTAATCATCTCCCTCAGCTGATTCTTGTCTGCATGGAGTTTAATTTTAATATGAGGGGCAAATGTATTTAGTAAGAAAGCACGAAATGGCATTTTCCATGTCTCTGAAAATTCAATCTCTTCAGCACCTTCTATTAAACTTACTCCTGGTTCTTCATGAATAGAACCTGCAAGAAAAACAAAGTTATGAGGATTGCGTCCTATACGATTTATAATATTTCTGATTAATCCATACGATAGATCGGGTGGATGAGAAATAATAATATTATTTTTCTTCTGTAAAAAGTCTAAATTATTTTGATCAAACCATCTAAACTTAATACTATTGAATGGATTTGCTTTATCTCTAATCAAACGGGAAATAGGACCATAAATATATTCATATCGATGATTTATAACCTGAATATTCTTCCTTACCATCATATCCACATAAATATTTGGTCGTTTTTTGTAATCTCGTCTTATTTGGAGTTTTCTGAAATATCTCCAGAATGTTAACATGAATGAAATCGCTAGACTTGAAGGATCTGCTCCTATTAATGAGTTATCTCCATATTCAGCTTTTTGTTCTAGGAATAAAATTAAGCTGTGGAATTGATCAGATATATTACCAAAATCTTCTTGAGCACTTGTACCATCTATTAACAAGTAGTCAATAGGACGAGAAATTTGTTCTAAGAACCGTCTTGTTCCTGCAAATGGTGTAATGTCATGATATGTGTAATCTCCTGTATAAAGTATTCTGAAATCATTCACTTTTGCTAGCATCATCAAAGCCCCAGGCATATGACCGGCATGGAAAAATGAAAGATAACAATTCTTTTCCTTAAACTCGAGCTTATCACCGTTTTCAACATAGATAATATTTTTAACAATATCCTTATATTCCTCTTGCTCGATTTCCTCGTGATTTTCTTGTTTTAAGAAATTGGAATCTCTTAGGAGAAACAGGTCCAAAGTTATTCTTGAACTTAAAATTGGGACATCAGGATAATTTTTGATTAATTCTTTAAGACCAGAGACATGATCATAATGACTATGAGATATGAAGATTGCATCAATTTTGGGCTCAACTGGAATCTTTTCTATATTATATTCATCCAATTCTTCAGTTGAGGTGTTTTGTCTCAATTTTTCTTGTTCTAAAATTAAATCAGGTAAATTTTGGATATAATCTTCAATATGTCTGAAATCTCCTTCAATCTCCTTTTCTTCATCTCTCTCTGAAAGTCCACAATCTAATAAAATATTTAGCTTTCCTAAACCTAAAATATGACAATTATGGTTGGGTTTTAACACTATGGGATAAATGGTTACTCTAACATCTTTAGAATTACTTGATTCTTCAACTAGAGAAAGATTAGAGAAATATTCGACATCAAATCTCTTTTCAATCTTATCTATTGTTAAGCATAATTCGCTTTTCCCAACCGGAACTCCTGTAATGTAAAAATACCACCCATACTTTTGCACGAGATTATCCAAATTTTCATACATCTCGTCACCTATAAGAGATTTAATAACGATTACCTTCTCTTCATGATAGTAGATAATTTTTCGAATACTTTTCTTTTCTTCAATTGGAACTAGATTATCTTTTAGAAACAAATCGTTAAGAGCATCTTCTATAGGCATTTGAGGGATGCTTTTAGACTTAATCAATTTTAAGTAGTGATTATATTCTTTTGTACGATACAATGCCCTCAT
>JAHQWY010000448.1 GCA_029856445.1 Promethearchaeia archaeon | reverse complement strand
GCTAATGAAAAGAGGTTCATATTAAATAATGCTAACGTAATTATTACTAATCCTTATGGACTCCATTTCTATTTGCCTTGGTTCAAACAAAAGTGGAGGAGGATTTGTCAAAATTTAAAATATATTATTTTGGACGAAATTCATATTTACAGAGGAATATTTGGTTCTAATTTCGCTTTACTGCTCAGAAGATTAAAAAGAATCCTGAATAATTATAATGTGAAACCTCAGTGGATCCTATCTAGTGCTACGATTAATAACCCCAGAAGTTTCTGCCAAAAATTAATAGGGGAGGAATTTGAGGTTGTAGATAGAGATGATTCTCCATCAGGAGCTAAAAAAGTAATCTTATGGGATTTACCCTTTGACAATATATCTAAAAAATATCGATCACCGCATCAAGAAACTAAAAATCTTTTTCTCAGCCATTTGAAGTTTAAAGATGGAATACAAACATTAACTTTTACATTATCAAGAAAAATGGCTGAATTACAAGCAATATGGACAAGAGCTGCAGTCCCCAGCTTACAAGATAAAATATTTAGTTATCGGGCTGGCATTAGTAAATCTAAAAGGAGAGAAATAGAACAAAATTTCAAAAATAAAAAGATTTTAGGTATAAGTTCTACCAATGCACTTGAATTGGGGATTGATATTGGTTCACTAGATGCTACAATAAGTTCTGGATTCCCAGGAACGATCTCAAGTTTCAAACAACAAATAGGACGATCTGGTAGAGGAGAAGACCTCTCCATTTCAACTCTTATTCCGATGCCAGATCCATTAGACTTATTTTATATTCATAATCCTAATCAGTTATTCGGCCCGATCAAAGAAGAGATACTCATCACTTTAAATAACAAATACATCATAAAAAACCATTTATGTTGCGCTTCAAAAGAAATTCCTATTAAGCTTGATGAATATGAGAAATTCGGAGTTTCAGATCGGGATTTATTTATGGAATGTTTGGAAGACTTGGTTTCAGAATCTTTACTCATGAAAAGAGGAGACCATTATTATTGGAATAGTGATTTCTTTCCAAATCAAAAATATGGTTTAAATGATTTATCATCTAGAGGCTATAAAGTTATATTAAGATCAGATTCAAATGAAGAATTCTTAACAGCTGAGGATGAAAGTTTTGTATTTCGAGATTTACATTCTGGTGCAGTATATCTTTATGAAGCTGAATCTTATATTGTAGATGAGCTTGATTTAGAGGAAAGAGTGGTTTACCTTAAAAAATCTGATGTAGATTATTATACTCAATCCTTAAAACATACTGATATTACCCCTCTTAATATTGTTTATGAAAATGAAAAAGATGTAAATGATAAAATCAAATCCTATTTCGGACATGTAAAAGTAGAGCATGAATATTATTCCTATAAAACAATTGATACCTTAACCCAAGAAATACGCTCAAGACACCCACTAGACGATATTCCGATTATCTCGTTTGAATCAATGGCTCTATGGTTCACGATACCTTTTGAATATCAAAAAGAATTGGAATTGGCTGGTTATGATCTCGGGGGGTCTATCCACGCTATAGAACATGCTATGATAGCGATGTCGCCAGCTTTAGCTCAGATATCTAGATGGGATTTAGGAGGTGTTTCAATAGATTTCGATCCGATCAAACAACGACCAATAATTTACATCTATGATGCTTATAGAGGTGGTATTGGTATATCTGAAATCCTTTATTTTAATCTCAATGAACTTTTGAAAATTACATATAAATTAATAAAATCTTGTAATTGCAGTACGGAGAATGGATGTCCTGCCTGTATAATGTCACCTAAGTGCGGAAACTCAAATGACCCTTTAGACAAGGCTGGAGCCTTATTTTTATTAGGGTTGCTCATTAATGGAATTTAAGAATTATTAGGAGATATCACCAATTTTTATAAAATTTTATTCACTTTCATGATAATTTTTAGCAGAATTCAAGATTTGAATTTAATGTTAAATTTTTAAGTATAAATTTTTATGTTATATTTAATATTAGCGTTAAGCTTTTTATTTAGGAATTTTCTAATTAAAATCAAAAGTCAGTTAACAGTTATTAAGTTGTCAGATTCAGATTTTACCTTTAAGATAGTTATTTTTGGAGACGCACAAACAGGCAAAACTACACTTACACACAGATTCTTGACGAATATGTTTAAAGATGATTTTCAAATGACTATTGGAGTAGATTTTTTACTAAAACCTGTTAAAGTGTATGGAGAGAATGTAAAACTCCAGATTTGGGATTTTGCAGGGGAAGAAAGGTTTAGATATCTTTTACCTTCTTATATCAAAGGTGCTAATGGTGGTATTTTTATGTATGATATTACTAAATATAGCTCTCTTGCTCATGCAGATGAGTGGTTCGATATTGTTGAAAATCAAATTGATTATGATTTACCTATAATTTTTGTAGGCGGAAAGATCGATTTGATACATCTCAAAGAAGTTTCAACAAGAAAAGCAAAAAAAATTGCAAAATCAAAAAAAGCTAATGCTTATATTGAGTGTAGTTCCAAAACTGGAGAAAATGTTCAAACTATTTTTGA
>JAHQWY010000085.1 GCA_029856445.1 Promethearchaeia archaeon | reverse complement strand
TTTATCGAATTCCTTATTATTATATTGAAATTTCAAATAATAAATTTAAATATCTACGTTTCATTCGATCTTATAATTTTAATCTATGTAATTTTTTATGGAATAAATATGAAATTTGGCGCTCAATTTGTAAATTATTTTACCACATGGGAAGAGACACTTTCAGCAATTAACGTTGTTGAAGCAGGCCGTTGGAACAGTCTCTGGTTTTCAGATCACTTCCTACCACCTGTCCCAGGAGCAGGACTGGATTCTGGACCCGCCTTAGAAAGCTGGTCAATGATCACTGCTACTGCCACCGTCACTAAGCGTTTGCGATTGGGTATACTCGTCACAGGGAATACTTATCGAAATCCAGCATTACTTGCCAAAATGGCGTCCACAGTGGATCAAATATCTAATGGACGCCTTAATCTTGGTATTGGTGCGGCATGGTACAAGCGTGAGCATGAAGCCTATGGTTGGGTGTTTCCAGATGTTCGTGAGCGATGTGATCGATTAGAAGAAGCAGTTGAGCTTATTAAGAAGTTATTTACAGAAGAAGGACCTGTTGATTACAACGGTCGCTATTATAAACTTAAAAAAGCATATCTATCACCTCCCTGTACACAGAAACCACACATTCCAATAATGGTTGGTGGAAATGGCGAGAAACGGACACTACGTACACTTGCTCGATTCGGTGACATTTGTAATATCGATTTTAATCTCCCAGGATCTCCAGAAATATTTAAGCACAAATTAGAAGTAGTAAAACGCCACTGTGAAGAAATAGGGCGTGATCCTGCTGAGATCAAGAAAACAATGCTAATCCCGTTTCGTCTTGAAAATGATGAGAAAAAAGGCGCCGAACTTCGCAAAGGACGCGGTGAATGGGTTCTATTCGGCTCATCATCGTTTATAATCGACCGCATTCAACAATATATAGATGCTGGTGCTGAAGAAATTATATTTGGTGGTATACCGACTAAAACAGAATTGTATGAGCAAATTAATGATGAAATTCTTTCTGCCTTCGAATAATCATTTATCCTAATACTTTGATTTCGAATCTCAAATAGAATTTTAATAAATATCCAATTTTTTCAGTTTTATTTCTATAAAATTGAATTTTTTCAAATGTTCATTATGGATCAACCATAGCTAAACCATAAGATTTTTATATGAAAAAAGATGTTTGTTCTATATCGAACATTCGAAATCGAACATTTAAACTAAATTATTAAAAATGGAGGAATGAAGTTTGGATACAATGTTTTTTTATTTCGAAATCGATGAAATTGGATATAAAAAAAGATTAAATCTTAGAAATATTGAAATCAATGAAGAATTAAATACTAAGCAAAATATACATTATAAAGTTGATAATGAAGGTGAATAAAATGAATAAAGTTAAAACAGGATGGAAATTACCCATATTGCCCTTACCTGTATGTTTATTAGGAGTTCATGTAAATGGAAAACCGAATTTCAATACTATTGTTTGGTTTAATATGTTACATGATAATCCGCCTTTAATTGGAATTGCTATGGCTAAAAGGCATTATACTAATCAAGGAATTAGGCAAAATAAGACATATAGTGTGAATATACCTACCACTGATATGGTTGTGGTAACAGATTATTGCGGATTACATTCTGGTTCGAAAGTGGATAAATCTAAGGAGTTTAAAATCTTTTATGGAGAACTTCAAACAGCTCCAATGATTAAAGAATGCTGTATAAATATTGAGTGTAAGCTAGTTAATATTAAAGAATTTAAAAATACAGATTTGTTTATTGGGGAAATTGTGGAAATATATTCAGATGAGAAGTATATAAAAGATAAAAAACCAAACGTTAAGAAATTCGACTCATTTATTTTTTTAATGCCAAATGGTCCATACTGGAAAATTGGGGATCATTTAGCTAAGGCATATGAAGTGGGGCATAGTTATAGACCTAAATAATAAAAATTTGTAAGAATTTGGAAAAAAGAAATAAAAGGAGATTTAAAATGAAAAATGTAATTGCGTATTGCGGACTTGATTGTTCAGAATGTCCTGCATATATAGCTACTCAAAAAGATGATTATGAAGAACTCAAAAAGGTTGCTAAGCAATGGTCAAATGATTCAATGTCATTTAAGCCTGAGGATATGTATTGTGATGGATGTAGTGTTAATGGAAGAATTTTCAGTTGGTGTGGTAATTGCTCAACTAGAAAATGTTGTAAGGAAAAACAATTAGAAAATTGTGCTTATTGTGAGGACTATTTGTGTGATAAATTAAAACAAACACTTAGCCATAATGATTCTATAGCTAAGGAAAGATTAGAAAAAATTAGAAAAACATTATAATATTAAATTAAAAATAATTGAATGTGTATGAATTATGGAGGTTGAAGAAGCAAAAAATTTAAGTTTAGGATTAATAGAGACATCGAAAGCTGCTTATCTAACAACCATAGATTTTGAAGGTTATCCTATAACAAGAGCAATGTTTAATTTAAGAAATAGAAAGCAATTTCCAGAATTTTCTGATTTTTTCACTCAACAAGATAATAAATTCATTATTTATATCACAAGTAATACCTCATCATCAAAAATTGAACATATTAAGAAAAATCCCAAAGTTTCTGTCTATTTCTGCGATCCTGAGGATTTTAAAGGAGTCATGTTTGGAGGTGAGATAGAAATAGTTGATGATATAAAAATAAAGGAAAAATTATGGTTGGATTGGTGGACTAAATATTATTCAGAAGGATTAGAAGATCCTGATTATACACTGCTAAAATTAAACCCTAAAACTGCAAGATTTTATCATAGGTTAAATCGAGTTAACTATAATCCAGGAGAAAAATAATGGAAAACTTAAGAGAAGGAGGATTTTTGATATCCAAGATTCAAAAATTGTCTAGCCGGATTTTTGCTAAATTACTTCGTGATTATGAGGCTATTGAGATAAACCCAGCCCAAGGTAGAGTAATGTTTCCACTCTGGAATTCGACTAAAGATAAAATCTCATTCCATGAATTATTACAAATGACCTCATTAAGTAAAGCAACATTGTCCCATTTGTTAGATGCCCTTGAAAAGACTGGACATATTAAGCGGATTCGACCTCGAGGAGATGAGGATAAACGAACGGTATATATAAAACTAACAGAAGAAGATAAAGAACTCCATGACAAATATATTGAAGTTTCTACTCAAATGAAAGACATTTTTTATAAAGACTTTACTGAAGAGGATATAGATGAGTTCGAAGTATATTTAAAACGACTGTTGGATAACTTGATTGATTTTGATAAAGAAAGAGAATCCTAGTAAAGATAATAACTATTTAAGATTACTTCTTTTTTTTATTTCTTCTAGTTTTTTCTAATAAATATCATCAGGAACATTAGAATCTTATTTGTTTCATCTTCTATTTATTGATATTTTAGGTATGTATATTTTAACTCTTGGAAAATGTATTTTTGGAAGTTGAATATCTGGCAAAATAGTCTGAGTGTCTAATTTATCATCCCTTTCAGATATATTTAGGTTGGCATTTGAAATTATATTATCTTTCATTTTTTCATCAACATGAATAATTTTATCTTCTTCTTGTTTTTTCAATTGAACTGTTTCCTCTTTTTTTTTACCACTTTCATGGCTATTAACTATACCATCTTTAAGGGACTCAAAGAAATCATCAAATTGAAATTTTTTTTCCTTAAGAATTGTGTTTAATTGTTTTCTAAAATCCTGAACATGAACAAATTCTTCAAACCTTTCATACTCAAATACCCATCCTGTTTCTACATCATATATCATTCCAATAATAATCAATTCTTTTTTATGGACTTGTAGTCTTTTTAAGTATGCTAATTGTTGTTTGATGCTTTTCAATTCATCAATAAATGGTTTGAAAAATTCTTTAATCTCAGAAAAGAGATCTAAACCCTCCCTTAACCCTTGTGGATAAAATTCGTAGGGAACTTTCTTTCTTAACTCCAACATATTAATTTTTGTCATTCCGCAGTCTAAATGACCTAAAATAATTATGTAGTTAATATTATATTGATAGATTGCCAGTAAAATCGATCTCAGAGTGTCCGAAGTAACCAAATTCCCCGCATTTCGCAAAACAAAGACGTCTCCTGGATCTAATTGAAAGATTTTATGAACATCTATTCTTGGGTCCATACAAGTGAGTATTAAAACCGGATATTTAGGAATTTTTTCATTTTGATCAACTATTTCTAATCCTTTTAGAATCTTTAAACGATACTTAAAATTTCCATTAAAAAATATATCATTAATAACATCAATCATTATTCTTTTCCTTTATTTTATTGGATTTGAATATATTACGAAATTTTCTATTTTTTTCTCACTTCTAATTTGACTTTTATTTTTTCTCTCCTCCTGGAAAGAGATACCAATTATCCCTCTGAACAATATAAAGATACCTGAAGCATAAAAACAACAACCTAAAATTCCCTTGACCAAATCTTTAGACCCAGTGTTTAGATTGAGATTCATATCATATATAGCAAATTGCTCATTATCATGATCCAAAAGTAACACAGTTCCTGAAATAACAAAACAAATAACGAAGGGTTGAAATAATACTTGAAAATTCCCTAAATAAATCTGATCAAAAACATTTAACAAAATTGAAATCCCAAATGTATAAAACACTAGTAAAACTATCACTAATCCTGCTAGCTTAGAAAATGAATTTAGTGAAGAATAAAGAATTAAGCCAATTTTAAGACGATTCTCCTTCTTTATGTGTTTATCACTTAGAAAATTCTCATCAACTATATATGCTAAAATCAGAAGTCCCTTGATTAGTATAAAAATTCCAATTCCATGAAATATGCTCCCTATTATACCCCAACATAAAGCATCGAGAACAATTTGGTCAAATTCTTCATTTTCTATTTTTTGAGAAATATAATTTCTATCATACGTAAAGATTAAAAATCCTATAAGTGATCCTAATAAATATATTGAACATAAACTAATCCAATCAAAAGGACTTATAAAAATTTCAAGAAAAAATATGAAAAATAAAATAGATATAGATAAAGCAGGGATGTAGGAGATTTTATCTAAGAAATGTATAAGTTTTCTAATATTTTCTACTGTTTTATCATTCATTTCTTATTAACCTCTTTATTATATTAATAATAGTTAAAAAAAAGTGAAAATTTTTTTTCTTGAAACTATTTCTTAACCAGTAATTCTTTTATTTTTTTTGTGCCACCATTATTGAAAAAATCTTTAATTGTATCAGAGTATTCAGGTAGAAGCTGTAAAAATGGCATTATTGCTTTCGAAAGTGATGAAAATGCCTCATTACCATCACCCATTATAAACATCTTATCAGGATTTATGTGTTTGAAAATTTCAGGTAAAATGTTAGTTAATTGTACTGCTAAGAATCGTTCATCAGCACTCCCCATTGCTTCTACTTGTTTCTTAAAACCTTCAGCTTGAGCTAACATCTGCTGTTTTATGTTTTCAGATTCACCTTCAGCTTTAGCTAGCAGTTTACGTTTGATTTGTTGTGCATCGGCATCAGCTTCAATAATTTTTTTCTGTCTATCACCATCCGCTTCAATTCTCTTGCGTTCTCTTTCTTGTTCTGCGATTGCAATTTCTTTGTCTTTTCTCCGTAACTCAATCTCTCTTTCAACAGATTGCTCTTGAATTCCAAGCTCATTTTTAACCTCTAATTCTCTTAGTTTTGACAGTCTTTCTGCTTCTGCTTTAGCGATTCTAGCTTTTCTAAGTTCTTCAGCTTGCTTCGTTGCTTCCATATTCTTTTTTAGATCAGGTTCAACAATAATAACTTCTATAATTTCCAAAGATTCAATTACTATTCCCCAATCAGCTGATAATTCGTGTAAATCTTTCTCAACGTGGTCAATTATCTCTCTTCTTTCTCTAATGATCTTTTCCAATGGCATATTAGCACAAGTAGTACGGATTATAGCTTCTGTTGCTCCTTTTAATATCTTTTCAACAAAATTATCATCTCTCATGTTCCATGAGACGGCACTGAAAGCCTTTTCTGGATCAACAACTTTCCAAATTAATAATCCTTCAATCTCAATGTTTTGGTATTCGCTTGAGACTACTTGTTCATGAGCCTCAACTAATGTTTGAATACTAGTAGTTGGGATAACAATATATTCATCTATTAATGGGAGTAAAAATAGACTTCCACCCAATCCAGCATGTTTAACTTTACCATTCCGTAAATGAATTACAAATTGGTTTGTTTTGAATTTTCTATATCTTGCTGCTAAGAATATTACAAACAGAAATACAACAATCCCTATGGTGACTCCTATACCAACGAATAACGGATTTAATTCTTGAAATATCAATTTTTTTTTAATTACCTCCTTTTTTTTTCATTATAATTGAGATTTTTTAATTTTTTTGTTAAATCGTGAATAATAATTACCACTTTTTTTGCAAAAATAAGATTTATAATTATTTTTATCTCCTTCTTGTTCTAATTAACTTTCTATTATTACTTACTAACAAATAACCATTTTTCACATCGCATATGAATACTCTATCACCCCTCTCGAAAATTGAATGTTCTAATACAGGTTTAACATGCAACCGTTCAAATTTTAAAGGTGTCTTTGAAGGAACTTTAATTATACCCCCCCTGTCATCAACTTTTAATAATACCTCTCCTTCTTTACCTATCAAATTCATTGTAGATGAGATTCTATAATAGCGTGATTTTGCTAAAATTTTCCATAGGGAGTTTATCAATTTTACAGAAAAAAATGAAATTGCAGGGGCAATAAAAAATGTTAAATACCTGAAATTTATGCCTAATAGGTAATATAAAGATAAACCTGAAATTCCATAAACTAGAAAAACGGTGGAAAACAGAAGCATGATGGGAGCAGGAGTAATTGTGGATGTTAAACCTGAATCAAACTCACCCTCCATTTCTACGTCTAAATCAGAATCCACATCTACTCCTGCTTCGACATCTATTTCCGCTTCGACTTCAACAGCATCAACATCGATTTCTGCCTCTATATCATAATCCACATCTACATCAGTGTCAATATCGATATCACTATCTATATCAATATCCACTTCTGCATCAACATCTATATCCACTTCAGCATCAATATCGATATCAGTATCGATATCTAATTCAGCATCAACATCTATATCCACTTCAGCATCAATATCTATATCCACTTCAGCATCTATTTCGCCAGTCCCCGTTATATTTGACTCCATTTGAGCTAAAAATGTAGAAATTATCGATAGAATAAAACCTCCAATAAAAAATCCAAGGCATAAGCTTAAAAAAATACTATAAAAGTTAGTATAAAGAAAACCTATGGATGTCAATAGTAAACCAATAATTATGATCAGGAATAAAGCAAGGTTATCCTTCCTTTTCCAACGAAGGTATATAAATCCTTTATATAAGTTTTTTCGCATCGAGGGCTTTTTCTTTTAAATTTTAAGTGTTTTTAATGTTATAAAATTTTTAATTGATATATATTATAATTTGGTTCCACACATATGGCAAAAAATTGCATCTCTCTCTCGTTTTGCTCCACAATATCGACAATAAACGATTTCTTCAATCACCGGAATATCTCTTCTACTTGCTTTTTCGAAGAGTTCTTTATTTTCACCTTCTGTATGTCTTGGTACTTTATATGGATTCAATGTATTGGCATTCTCTTGGGGAATTCCATAATGTTCGGTAATAGGTTTATTTCTAGGGGGATTATAACTCTTACTTGTCACTGCAACAGCTATACTAATCCCTATAATAATCATAAAGAAAACAGAAAAACCCCCAATCATCAATATAACATTAAATTGATATCCAATTAGCCCAGAACGATTGTAAAATAAGAAAAACATAATCCCAAATATTAAAAAGCAAAATAATCCTACTATAACCGCCCCAATACTAGATCTGCTTCTTCTTTTATTGGCAACAATAGGAAATAAAAATGCCATTTTTTTTTATATTTTATTATATTTTAGTATATTTTTTTCTATTTCTAATATATGTACATATATTTATATATTTAAATGTTATGATTGAGAGAATCTTCCCCTCAATACTTATCAGAGCATTTTAAATCAAAATATTGAGATATATATATGTATATATAGAACGAGAATAAAGATATAAAAATAGGAAGAAAATTTGGTATATATCCTTATATATGAAGAGAAACATTTTTTAATGCCATTTACTCCTTTAATAAATAAGATTAAAGTTTATTAATATAAAGATATATATTCAACTTGAGACACTTATAAAAAATATATTTTCGGGGATGATTCTTATCGCAAAGGAAAACGACAAACTTGACGACAAAAACGAGATTAAAGAAACTGAACCTAAAGATAAACCCATTTATGTCAAAGTTAGTGATGAGACAAGAGGATTAATCGATAAATATAAAATCCAAGGAACTACTATTTCTGACCTCGTAAGATATGCAGTAAAGTATTATGACGATTTCAACTCTATCTCACCTGAAGTTTATGCTATTATTGAAAAATACAAAGAAGAAGGAGAATCTGATATCGAATTCATCGAACGTGCAATTAAATATTTCGGGGATCAAAAAAATTTAGATAGAGATCTTTGGGTGCGAGCGAGAGATGAAATGAAAATGATGTTGATTGGAAAGACTACTTTTAATCAATTAATTGCTGCCGCAGAGGCACCAGAGGAAAGTTTAAAAAAACCATGGCGTAAAAATGTGGCTATTGATATTATACTTTGGTATAATGAAGCAAAACCACTAAAAAACCTTTCAATAGAAGAAATAATCAAGACTATACAAAAAATGTGGGTAGTGGCGAATTATTTCCATACTATTGATGTCGTGAAAGAAAGTGAAGATGAATTTCATGTACTCTTCAGACATAGACAAAATAAACGCTATAGTGCTTATTGGCTTGGATATTTCACAGAATTGTTCCATTCTGAGGAAATGCCATTTAAATGCCAAGTTGAAGGACACGTTTTTGATGAGTCTTTATCAATGATCATAAAAGTAGGATACAAAAAGTAAGCTCTAATAAAATTCGATCTTCTGTTTGATGTAATTTGTAACTTTTAAGGAATTATCTTCTCTTAAATCTGCCTTTAATCATATTAGAATAATCAAATCCACATGGAGTATATCGAAAATTCTCAATTTTTTGTGTAATATCACTTTCTCTTTTGATTTTCTGTATTTTTTCAGCTTTTTTAAGCCTTTCTTCTTTATTTTTCCGAAAAAATTTAACCATTTTTAACAAATCCTTTTTCTTATGATAAACATTCTTTTTATTAATCTTTATCTAAATCTGCCAACTTCTTCATATGGTATTCAATATCTTCAATCCATTCTTTCTTATGTTTAATATGACAAAAGCAATAACGTACTGTTTTCCTTGCTTCTTGAAAGTGGGTTTTTGCCTTATCATACATTCCAAGCTGTTCATAGCATTTCCCTAAACCTACATGAGATGAAGGTATGAACCAACCAGTAGGTTCCGTCTTTATTGCTTTTTCGTATAATTTTATTGAATTTTCATAATCTCCAGTAGTCATTAATATTTCTCCATAAGAATCAAAATAATTCCCTTCATCTGGTGCTTTTTCAGTCAAAGATTTAATGGTTTCAATAGCAGCTCTCTTATTTATTTCATCCTCAATGCCGTTATCCTTTTTCTCTTTATAAATATATAAGTGCCAGTAAGCCTTATTATTGAAAAAATCCAAATATTCAGGATATGTTTCTGTTAATTCTGTAACTATTTCTAATCCCGATTCATAATCCCCAGCCATCTTAAGCACATATGCTTTTTGCATTAAAAGATGCTTTCTATTCTCAGGGAACCGTTTCATAGTTTTTTCTAAAAGTTCAAGAGCTTTTTCATATTCTTCTAGCTCCGTTAGAGTCTTAGATTTGCTATAGTATAAATCTACAATCTCATCTGTTAAACCTATAGCAACATCAATCTCCTCAAGTGCTTCTTCATCCTTATCCATTTGCTCCAACATTGTGCTTTTAAACTGATAATACCTAGCTTTGTTAGATATACTAGAATCAACTTTTATCACGTCATCAATTAAATCCAAAACATAATCCTCATTAACATCTCCAACATCAAAATCATAAATCACACTATATCCATAGACTAATGCTTTTGCTGCCATTGCTATAGGATGATCAGGATAAGCATCAAACATTCCTTCAATAACGTCTAACGCTTCTTTAGCAGAGCCTAAAGCAGTGTAGGAAAAAATAAGAATAAATGAAGATGCTATGTATATACCCTCATCATCCCTAAACTGCTCAAAATCTATATCCTCTTCTATTAATTCTATGGCTTCAATGTATCTATTTACATGACAGAGAACCCTCGCTTTAAATATCTTAAATTCAATATCATTTAAACCTTTCTTAATCCTAGAATTAACGATATCTATAGCTTCTTTATATCTCTGCTTGCTTTTTAATACCTCTTTCACTTCTTCAACGATTGATGATATACTCGGAACTACATAATAATCCTCAATTATTTCAAAGATGTTTGGAGAAAGATAATAATTCTCCTGGCTCTCATCAAAATTTTTGGGAGGTTCACTTGCAGCACTATAATATTGAAATTCCTGCCAAATTGTACCCTCTAATTTATCAGTAATCTCCTCTAATTTCTTCTGTGTCTCCATCTTGTATGCCAAATAATTTATATAATTTGGTAAAAAATCTCGTAAAGGTTCCTTCAAATTTACATTAAATAGTTTATCGCAGATTTCGTCTAATATTGCGTTAACTGTGGATTCTATAGTCAATGATGGTGTATCCTTGGAAGCTTTTTCATATAATTTATTTAAGTATGTAAATTTTGTAATATAATCCTCTGTAATTGCACTTAAAACCTTCTCGATCTTTTCATTTGCTTGAAAATAATACAATTTGTCCTCGTCAGTTATTATCTTGAAAAATTTTGTAGAATAAACATTCTTTTCAGTAATTTTACGTATATTGAACTCAAGATCTAGTTTATCAATGTTATATTTTTCTGAAAAATCCTCCGTTGAAATATAAGCAGGATATTGATTTGGATGATTTATGGAAAGGTATAAGAGTATTTTATTAAAATCTTCCTCTGTATCTAACGATCCCTTTAATTTTTCAAATGGTAATGTTAGTACATTATTTAAAAATCGAAATTTAATATCAGAATTTACAATATCATATTTCTCGAAAAATCGAATCGTTTTTCTTGTTATCTCCTCAATTCTCTTACTCTCTTCATTAAGAATAGACTGCCTGTCCAAATCATATGACCTTAACATTCGAGCATATTCCGCTTTACCTAATCGAGTAATCCGATATTCTTTGTTCTCGTTTTTTCTAATAAATTCCCCATCCATCAAGAAATTTAAATTCTTTGACAATGATGATTGATTAATTCTTACCGGTGAATCTTCTTCTATAAAGTCCGACCATTTTAAATAATTATTATTATAGGCCATCCAAAGTATTATATGATCATAGTTTCTTGAATCTCTTATTACTTTAGGAGGACGATTCAATTTTCTTGTTGTTTCCTTTACTTTTGATAATTCATTATATCTTTCCTCTCCTCTGGATGTGATTCTATATTTACCTCTCTCTATTTTCTCAATATACCCTTTCCTTTTTAACATCGTTATATAATTTGATAACGTTGATTGAGCGATATCAATAGGTTCACTTTTAAAATCTGACCATTCCACTTTCTCATTATTTTTAAGCATCCAAAGGATAATATGTTCAAAATTCTTCTTTTCTGAAATCTGTGGATTTAGTATTTCCTCAGGTGGATAATTATATGCTGTCCCACTCATACTATTTTCACTAATAAGTTCACTTAAAGTACTTACATTTTATGATTAATTCTACAAATAATGTATAATTCAACTCATATTTAAGGTTTCTTGTTCATAGTGTAGT
>JAHQWY010000447.1 GCA_029856445.1 Promethearchaeia archaeon | reverse complement strand
GTTGAATTTAGCACTCTTTATATCGATGAAATTGGTATTTATCAGTTAAGTTTTAATTTTTCTGCAGTAGCTTACGAACCTCAATATTATACTCATCAATTTACGGTTATAAAACAATCAGTAAATTTATCAGTCTATGTCAATTCTCAACAGATTAATGAAAATGAGTTAAAAGAAACAGCCTTCAATGAAGAAGTTAATATCTCAGTAAGGGCCATCTCAAATATAGATGAAGAATATTTAACCGATGGTTTAATAACCTTCATAAGTGGTACCTACCAAAAGAATTTAAGTATGAATCCAAATTTCTGGTATAATACAACAATTATATTTTCACCAGATAATTTCTCTTTATTAATTAATTTAGCTTATCTTCAATTTGAACACCCTAATTACAAAACTGCAACTTTCGGTTTTCAATTTTTAATAGATCAGATAGAGATAGAAGTAGTGCCAATTAGTTTTGAAGACACAATAAATGCTGAAATAGGAGAAACAATAAATATTCAAATTCAATTGATTGATAATAAAACATTAAATCCCATTGAAGACGCGACTATAAAATTTACATGGGAGTATGGAATAGGCACTATCAATCAGACAATTCCTGGAACTTATGAAGCAGATATTAAATTACCAGACGGACTTGAAGGTAATTATAGATTTGATTTAATAATAACGCCTAATAGTTCAATTTACAAATCAAAAATATACTCTTTTGTTGTTATAATCGGTGAACCTGTTGTTGAGAATGGAGGTGGAGTTTCAAGTTTATTGTTATGGATAATAATAGGTATAATAGGTGTATTAGGAAGTATAGTGAGTGTTTTAGGTGTTTTAAGTATGAGATCTTATGTGTTTTTACCACGAAAAAGGAAAAAAGAAGCGGAATTATTAACAAAAACACAAAGATTTAAGGATCTTAGAAACATCCAGGCTATTGTAATTATACACAAATTAAGTGGGATCCCTCTCTATTCAAGAAGCTATTCGATTTTAGAAAAACACAAAAAGGAATTATTCTCGGGATTTATTCAAGCAATAACAACTGTTGCGGAAGAATTTACTGAAAATGAAGAAACTAAGGTAAAGTCTGAAGATTCATCAAAGGGTTATGGTGTTGAAAAGATTATTGAGTTGGATTTCAAATATTTCTACTGTTTAATCGCTGATAAAGATGATGTAAGAGCTGTATTTATCCTTAGAGAGAAGTCTTCTGAAAGATTAAAAAGTCAAGTATCTAATTTAATTTTAGCTTTAAATCTAAAATTATCTATAGAATTAGAAAATTGGGATGGTTCTTTAGACAAATTTGAAGATCTAGTCCCAACAATAATAAATGAATATTTTGAACTACACTATAAGGGCTCTTTTAAATTATCGGATAAAATAGATCTTATTAAATTGCGAAAGGAAAAAGCCTTAGATAGACTGGAGATACGCACGTTAAACGTAATTCAATCAGCAGCAAAAAGAAACAATAATATTGTTAATTTGAATAATATTATTGAATTAGTTAGTGAAGAAAATAAAGATCTCATAATTGTGGCTATTGAAAACTTGATTGAGAAAAAATTTATTTTCCCGATTAACCCATAAACTAATAACAAAATTCAAATTTTACAATTCTTTTTTTTTATTTTAATGCCAAATCCGAAGAAATTAAAATTCGTATGTACTAGATGTGGAAATTGCTGTACGGATAAAAATACCCTCGTAAATGTTACTCATCTTGATATATTGAGAATAGTTAAAGGTTTAAAATTATCTTTAGAAGAATCACTTGAAATTTTCGGATTTTATGTCTATATTGAAACATTAAATAACAATATTCTAAAAAAAATGGTAATTTCACCTATAGAAACTGAAAAAGGGCTTGCATTCATTGGACTTATAAAGAACGATAAAAATGAGTGTTATTTTTATGATGGAAAAAACAAGAGATGCTTAATTCATAGCTTAAGACCTATGTTTTGTAGATCTTTCCCTTTTTCATTTATACCTTTGAGGGGTAAAGATAATCGCAGTGAAAAAAAAATTGAGATTATTTATACAGAGAAAGCTATAGAATATTGCCCAGGAATAGGAAATGATGCTCCTCTAATTGATGTAGATGATTGGATTAATTTAGCAAATAAAACACTCAGTGAATTAGAGGATAACTATAGTTTTAATGAAAATTGGAATATTAGTGTTAAAAATAAAGAGATTCCTCCTTCAGCAAAGAATTATATTAGAAGAATATTTAAATTGATTGAAGGGTAGGGACTCTAATAAGATTAAAAATAGTTCATTCTTTTCGTCAATCTAAAGGTTTAATAAATTATTAGGAGAATATTGAGAACATGCTAATAAAGCCCAAAATAACATCCTTAATTCTATTTTATATGCTATTTTATCAACACGCCAATTAAAATCTTTATCAATATTTTCTAGGGAAAAGAATTCCGTGGATTTTATAATGTAATTAAGTAACCTACTACATAATATTGTTTCTTGTTCTTTTAAATCGAGCATATCTAAAATTAATAAAACCCTGGCAGATTCTGTTATAGAATCGTCTATAGATCCTTTCGAAGTTAATAATTTTTTGAGTTCATTCATATAAGG
>JAHQWY010000446.1 GCA_029856445.1 Promethearchaeia archaeon | reverse complement strand
GAATTGGTTTTAAGCCAAATAAGCAAGAAGGAATGACTTTTTACTTTTTATATTTACCTGATGGTTCAGTAGCAGGATATAATTTGGTTCAAAAGGTTAAGGACTATACAGCTTCCCTTCATGTCGGTGGAGTTATTCATAATTGTAAAAATAGTGCACAATGGAACTACAAATTCCAAGGAACAATGATCGTGGTTGAAAATTCTGAAGATTTGCCTAAAATTCGTGAAAATCCTAAGTTAATTTCAAAAATAACAAAGGTGAAGATCGATATTGATTTCAATCCTATAAATGAAGTTTATGAATATAGTGAAAACATGACGCCAGAATCATTAGAAATAGGTAAAAAAGCAGGAGATAAACATTGGGAACAAATTGCTAACTTAAATGGAAATATTCAAATTGGTAACACTACTTTTCATTTAAAAAATGCTATTGGGCAAAGAGATCATACATATGGTGTGAGAGATTGGACAGGAGTAGGAAATTGGCTATATTATGTAGTATGGTTTGATAAAAATTTAGCAATAAATCCAGCAGCAATAGTTACTGAAGATGGGCGTTTATCCACAGGCGGATTTCTATTTCAAAATGGAGAAAATATTCCATTGAAAGCAATTAATATCGTTGATCAAAAATTTCGCGAAGATGGAATCTTTCCTATTAGTTCAGAACTACGCATTGTAGATGCATTAGGTGAAAATCATCGGTTGAAAGCCTATGTTGGTCCAATAATCCCGGTTCCCTTTTTAGATAATGAGGGCAACAAATCTATACTTGTACAATCATTAGGTAATTTTGAACTGGATGGATTAAAAGGTGGTTATGGAACATTTGAGACTTTAAGAAAAGTGAAATTAAATAGGAATAAAATGAATTCTTAATAACAACTAAAAAAAGTACAAAATAATAAAAAAAGTATTAATAAAAATTATTTAATAGAAGTTCTATATTGTAAAAGATTTAATTCTTTTCTTAGGTTCTGACCGATTTCTAACGATTTTTTTCCTAACATTTTAATCTCATCAATTGAAAATGTAGCTGCTCCACTTTTTTGAATAGAGGTTATTTTTTTCTCAGTGACTGATATTGAAATTTTTCCATCGCAAAGTAATTCTTCAGGTAAATTAGGATCTAAAAAGATAATATCATCAATCTTTCCATATGTCATAACTAATGGTAATTCCTTTACCAATTCGTCTCCTGTAAAATATTTGCCAGTCCATTCAAGACCATTATCTCCAATTTTACCTTCGGGAAGATGGGCAGAAATTAATGTTGTCAAGGCACTTACTCCTCCAGCATCAATCATATTACCATCATGATTTAATACATACATATCAACAAATAAGATATATACTGCTTCATTTTCTTTAATACAAAGCTTTTTTGTTTGAATGCAGTCAGCATGTCTAATACCTCGATCTACTACTCTAGCTAGTTCTATAGATTGTTCATCTGGAGGTCCTCTTTCAAATAAAGGAGATGCTAATGGAAGTAACTCTGCCATAATAGTACAAACACCCTCATCTGGGAGATCAGGAAATGGTTCACCAATCTCATATTTTAAACCTGTAAGTATCCTTGTATCTCCCAACGAAACATCAGCAGAACCTTCAGCTGAGGAAATTGTGTTGCTTTCAATTTTAAGATCACGATATTCCCATAATCCTCTACCATCAATTCGTTGTTCTTTTTTCAAATTTGAGGTAATATAATTTTTTTCTATACGTGAAACTATTCGTTTAACATCCATCATCTTTAATTTTCACCCTCTTCTCTTTTTAATGTAACATATTTACTTTTTAGGGAATCTAGTTGTATTTGATGTATTTTGGCTAAAGATTCCTTAGCTAGATCCAAGAACTCTGTCAAGTCATCTAAATCCATATCACCATCAAATTGCAGTAATGAAATTTCTTCATTATACCATGTTATAGCGATTGGTAAATCCGCCTCTCCAGCTTTATCTTCAATGCCAGAAAGATCTACCACTTTTTTACCATCTATTTTACCGACTGCCAAAGCTGAAACTAAACTTTTCATAGGTATTCCTGCGTCTGCTAGAGCTAATGCTGCTACTGTAGTACTAGCACATCTAGTACCACCATCTGCATCCATAACATCGATAAAGACTTCAAAACTCGTATCTGGGTATAATTCAAGAAAAAGAATTGGTTCTAAGCAATCTGCGACAATCATAGAAATCTCTTTTTCTCTCCGTCCTGGTGCTGGTCTCTTTCTGTCGAAAACTGAAAATGTCGCCATTCTATAAAAAACTCTTAAAATCCCTCTATCCGGTTTAGCTAAATGATGTGGGTGAACATCTCTTGGCCCATAAACGGCTGCAAATATCTTGTTATTACCCCATTCCATATATGCGGAACCGTCTGCGTTTTTGATAACACCCACTTCCATTTTAATTGGTCTTAACTCATTTAAATCTCTTCCATCAAGTCTTTTTCCATCTTCACGAAATAATTTCTCGGGATATTCATCATTAATAATCAATGGCATTTATTCTATACCTCTTACTTTTTTTTCATTTATAATAAATTCCTGCATTCGGTCAGTTAATCCTACTGTATGTGCTTCTGTCGCAATTTTCTGG
>JAHQWY010000445.1 GCA_029856445.1 Promethearchaeia archaeon | reverse complement strand
ATATATTATATACTTCTAATGCATTAATCCTTCATTGAATATTTAAATTAAAGATATTCATATTAAAACTAATATATCATTGAAGAATTAGGTGTTATTTTGACTAAAACGTATAAGGAAATTAATGAAAAAATAAAAAATGGTAATGCGGTAGTATTAACTGCTGAAGAAATGGTAAAATATGTGGAAGATAATGGAGTTAAAGTTGCTGCCAAAGAAATTGATGTTGTAACAACGGGAACTTTCGGACCAATGTGTTCTAGTGGTGCTTTTCTTAATTTTGGGCACTCTGATCCTCCTATTAAGTTTGAACATCTATGGTTAAATGATGTACATGCATATCATGGAAATGCTGCTGTTGATTGTTATATTGGGTGCACAAGGATGTCAGATGTAAGACGCTTTGAATATGGTGGCGGTCATGTGATCGAAGATCTTGTTGCAGGGAAATCTATACGATTAAGAGGCAATTCTTATACAACAGACTGCTATCCTCTAGCAGAAGTAGATACCGAATTTACTATAGATGAGATAAATCAGGCAATTTTATGTAATCCAAGGAATGCATATCAACGATATGTTTGTGCTGTAAATAGTTCTGATAAAACGTTGTACACCTATATGGGAAAATTATTACCTCATTATGGAAATGCTCATTATACTGGAGCTGGATGTTTAAACCCATTAAGTAATGATCCCGATTATGAAACTATAGGAATTGGAACTAGAATATTTTTAGGTGGTGGAATAGGGTATATAATTGGTGAAGGCACTCAACACAATCCAACCAATCAATTTGGAACTCTATTTGTTAAGGGTGATTTAAAAAAAATGAGTGCGGAATATTTACGAGGCGTTTCTTATGAAAAATATGGAACCTCTTTATTTGTAGGTCTTGGGATACCAATACCTATCTTAAATGAAGGCTTAGCGAGGAAAACTGCAATTAGTGATGAGGAACTATTTACCGACATTGTAGATTATGGAATACCAAGAAGAGATCGCCCAATACCGAGACGCATAAACTATAAAGAATTAAGAAGTGAATATATTGATTTAAATGGTAAAAAAGTAAAATGTTCATCTTTATCCTCATTTTATCATGCTCGTAAAATAGCTAATACACTCAAAGAATGGATTCAAGAGGGAACGTTCTTTCTTAATCCTCCCGCTGAAAATTTGCCAACGGATACCATCTTTAAGCCTATGAAACAAACTTTAAAGTTAAAATTTGTTAAGGACTTAAAGAAAAAGGCTGAAATTTGTTATGAGGATTGTGATATTAAAGTAGTTGCCAAAAAAATAATTAGCGAAAATGTTAACCATATCGTAATAACAGACAGAGAGAATAACCTAAAAGGGATCGTGACTAGTTTTGATATTACTAAGGCAATTGCGAATGAAAAAAATGATTTAGATTCAATTATTACTAAACGTGTGGTTACTACATTTAATGATGAGCCAATAGGGAATGCTGCAAGAAAAATGAGACAAAATAACATTTCTGCTTTACCGGTTATTGATGAAAACAAAAAGGTAGTCGGAATAATCACATCGGAGGAGTTGATGTAAAAGTTGACGATTATTAATATATCTATCCCTTTTGGATTAGTTAAAGATATTGATGATTACTCGAAAATTGTAAATGATATACTTAAGCATGATATTACTTTTAATATATTAAAATTCTCAACAGGTTCAGCAGGAATAAATTTATTATTAGATATTCCTGAAGAAAAAGTGAGTTCAGTTACCGAGTCACTTATAAAAGGAAACATAATTGTAAATAAAAAAGGGCGCGTAATAGTCGATATTGACGCTTGTATTGATTGTGGAAGCTGTATATCGTTATGTCCAACAGATGCTCTACATCTCAATAACGAGCAAAGGTTAGAATTCTCATATGAACGCTGTATTGGGTGTTTGTTATGCTTAGACAGTTGTCCGAGGTATGCGATTGAAGAAATGTAGAAAAATTCATTTCTACAGATCGTCTCAAAAAATTTGTGGTAAAAAAAGAGAATGTTCCGTTATAAACATAACGGAATTGTGTAAAAATGATAAAACTTAAATATGTACTTTTTCTTTTTGTAAACATTATATATACATTATGTATACAAATATATAATTTTATAACAAAATACTAAAAAATTAATTTATAAATGTATTAAAGGAAGTGATAAATTTTAATGGAAGGAATTAGCACTACTGTTTCTAAACGTCAAAAAAGAGAAATTACGCAGAAAGAGCTAGATGAACTACTCGCATTTTGTGAGGAATTTTTTTGGATCGACCATTTTGATAAACTAATAATTAAAACGAAATAAAATTTCGAAAAACAAAATATCTCTTTTTAATTTCTCCATTAGTACTTCTCACTTATCATTTAATTTAATCTTGTGTGACAATATCATATCACCAATTCTTTAAATTTATTTCAATTCGTATACCGTATCACAACAAGAATCTCCTTCAGCGACAGACTTAATTATTTTTAATCTTATTTTATCACTGACTGCTGTACGAAAATATTCATAGTCGATTTCCATTACAGCTTCACATAATTCTCTTGTTGTATTCTCTAAACCAAAAGGACAAGTAGTACCTTGAATTTGA
>JAHQWY010000444.1 GCA_029856445.1 Promethearchaeia archaeon | reverse complement strand
AGAGTTGATTAAAAAAGATGATTTTAACATTTTATTGAGGAGAGGGATTGAATTAACTAAAAGAGGAGAGGTTATTCTATGTGAAAATTGTAAGAAATATTTCCCAATCCCAAAAAAGGAACTGAACTGTCCAGAATGCAACCAATCCCTAAATGAAGAAAATATTGAAAGAATAGTTCTTGATTCCATTCAAAATGAAGATGAAAATAAGTTTAAATTGTTTATAAATTCAATTAACCGTTATCGAGCTAAAGAATATAGCTTTATTAGAATTGATAAAAAAGGGATTAATTATAAAGATTTAGAAATCTATCAAAACCGAATAATAATTAGACAGTTAAGCCAAAATAATTTAATTTGCGCAACTTATGACAAAAATCTGTCTCTAACGTCTCAATCCTTTTATAATTTAAAAATATGTGAATCTCCAATAAGAGAATTTAATAATATTTATTTACTTGGAATTATTAATTCTAAACTCTTATCTTATTATTTTATAAAGTTATTCGGATCATATAAAAAACTCTTTTCTAGGATCCTTATTGAAAAAATTAAAGAATTTCCCATAAAGGTTCCAGAGAACAGTGATGATATAGAATTAGCATCTAGGATAATTGAAAAAGTTAAAATTTTATTGGATTTAAATGAAAAAGAAGTAGAAAAATCTGACAGCATCCAGAAAAATATAGATAAATTAATTTTTAAGCTTTATAGAATCCCTGAGCCTTATCAATTCCACATTCTAGAGTTTATGAAAAAGATATAATTAAAATTGTGGCAACCATTTGTCTTCCTTTTCGAACATCTCATCAACCATATCTCGAATTTCCTGAGGAGAGCAAACACTTGCAGTATTAGGGTCCAACAGTATCGCGTGATATATCTTTTCTTTATCTAAATTAAGCGCACCCTCAACAGCCGCCTTTTGGACCATTATATTTGAAAGGCAAAGTGCTTGACAAATGGTAGGTAATTCTATCCCTCCTTGAGGATGTAAACCATGATGATCTGCAAATACGGGTGCTTCTACACAGCATCCATTTGGTAGATTAGTTATTATACTTCCCTGTTTGTTCATAACATTTCCATTAAATCGAAAGGAACTATTTGTCTCAATTGCATTTATTATATGTGATGCATATTCAGTTGAAGGTTTTATTTCCCCTCTTTTTATTTTTAACTTTGATTTTTTTAATCTCCTCTTATATCTTAATTCTACCTGTCCTTCAATTTGGACGCACAAATCAAAATAAGCGCCATGCTTTAAATCTGAATAATACATATTAATTCCCTTATATTTCTCTAACAAATCTTTTCTTTTCCGGTAGTAAGGTAAATATTCAGAAAGATGCCCTGAACTTTCAGTTACAAAAAATCCGGAAGCATTCATCATATCCAAGCGAACCTTGACAGATTTATTGAATTTAGGATTTTCATTAAGTTCTTTTTTTAACTTCGGATAAGCATCATGCCAAGTAGAATTGAGTTCTTTTCTATACCAAGCTTCAATAAACCATGCCATATGATTAATACCAGCACAAAGAAAATTGAAATCTTCTTTATTCACACCAAGGGCAGTACTCAAGAGTTGTGCTGTACTTTGGACACTATGACAAAGTCCAATTGTAGAATCGGGCAATAGAGTATTACAGTACCAAGTATTCATTGCCATAGGATTTGTATAATTCAAAAAAAGTGGTTTATCTCCATTTTTTCCAGAATTATATCCCACATCTTGAATATCTTCCATAATAGACTTGAGAGCAGGTGCAGTTCGGAGAAATCGAAATACACCTCCAGGACCTAAAGTATCGCCTACACATTGAGTTACCCCATATTTTAACGGAATATCAAAATCATATTTCATCACATCTAACCATCCAACCTGGATAGCGTTTAATATATATTTAGCATCCTTGATTGCTTTTTTTTGGTTTAAAGTTTTTTCTATTTGTACATCTTTAAGTTCCTGATAATTATCTTCGACAATTTTATTCATATATTTGAACATGATATCCAAACGACTAGGATCGATATCCTCAAGGCAAATGAGCGTATCTTTTCTGAGTGCTGGAAACGTTAAGATATCAGTAAGCACAGTTTCACCAAAAACAAAAGAACCCGCGCCGATCATTGAGATTTTTAACATAATAACTAAATAAAAATTCCCAAAAATTATAATCTTTGCTTTAATATTATTCATTAGTGTTAAGTATATGGTAAGAACTGCTGGAATTAAAAGAAAAACAAGCGAAACTGAAATCACTGTTGAGTTGAATTTAGATGGTTCTGGTAAAAACGAGATTGATTCTGGTTTTAAATTTATGGATCATATGTTAAGATTACTCGCAACTCACTCTGCTACTGATATCACTCTTCATGCTTCTGGAGATCTAACTCACCATGTTATTGAAGATATTGGTATTTCTTTAGGAGAGTGTTTTCAAAAAGCTTTAGGTGATAAAAAGGGAATTAGTAGATACGGTTCTGCTTTAATTCCGATGGATGAGACTCTTGCAAGATGTGTTTTGGATTTCAGTGGACGAAAAGCTTTAGTTTTAGACTTAGGATTAAAAGAATGTGATATCGAAGACGTTGCTGTTGAGGATATAAATCATTTCTTTAATTCATT
>JAHQWY010000443.1 GCA_029856445.1 Promethearchaeia archaeon | reverse complement strand
ACATAATAAAAAGCGTAACATGGGTAGGACCTAAGGCATAGGCGGTAATCGAGAATCCCGAGCCAAGTATGATTGTAAATAGTAAGATAATGACTTTTCCATTTGCTCGTTTCTGAAATTCTTTATCTGCCTTTTTACCCCATAATGAGACTCCAAATAGTTGAGGAATAAAGATCAAAATTTGAGTGATCATTGCTGTAAAGGGAGTAAATCCCACATCTACGCGAAGCAATGTAATAAAATAAAATGAAATGGTACCTATGACAAAATCATGAATGAAAAACATTAACATGAAATGGATATTGGTTTTACTCTTAGTGAATTGTCTCATTTCCACTAGCCCGAAGCGATAGGTATACTGAACATCATCTTGCGACAAAACAGTGGTTAAAGATTTCTCAGTAATTCCCCTTTTGGGAATAGATATTGGGATAAGAAAGAAAGTAGTTATCATTGAAACCAGAGATAATAGAAATATTAATACTCTCCAAGAAAATAATCCCAAAAGTAGTCCTGATAACATGATGCCTGTTCCAGAGCCTAGAAACATTGCCATTCCCAGTAAAGCAAATGAGTTGGTTCTTTTTTCTGAAGGACGGAGATCGATGATAATCGAGTTAGAAAGGGGTAAAAGGGCTCCAAAACCCACAGCAGAGAGTATTCGAGAAAAGAAAAAGGTAATGAGGTCTAAAGAGATACAAGTTAGGAAGAGTCCAAGGGAATAGAGAGATACCGCAATCATAAAAAGCTTTTTTCTTGTATAATAATTCTCAAGAAATGCCCATAGAAATGACAGAATTCCGGAAAGAATCAAAAATAATGAATGTATCATCCCCATCATGCCAATGGTTACAGATAAGCTCTGAGTAATTTCAATTATTAATGGTCCAAATACGGAGACAGAAGCCCACTCAGTTATAGTAATTAAAAAGATGACTATGAAGGTAAATCTATATCTTATCATAAGGAGATAATAGTCATACCATTTATAAAGAAAAAAAATTTTATCATTTAAGGTAATACCCCATTCTTTCTACTACCTAAATCTTTCTACTAAAGACTTAAAAATCTCGATAAAATCATTTATTGACCCTGCTCCTGAAGTAATCCATTTATTTCTCCATATAGTCATATATACTTCTTTTGGCATCTTTTATATTTCCTCTATACATTTTTTATGATATGAATTATTATGATAACAAGGTCATATAAAGAAAATGAGTATTCATAATTGATATGCCGAAATTCACCGAAAGAGTTGCCTTAAAGGAGATTGTAAAGTTTGCCAAGCGGGAATTTCGAGAAAAAAAACCTCAAAATGTACGAGTGCTACGAGTGAAAGAGGAGAAAAGGATTACGTTTGGAGGTCCATTCCCCGTGCTTTCAGTTAAGGCTACAAATATACCGTTTTACATTGTAGCGTTAGATTATGGTGATATGTATAGGCTATATAATTTTGGGAAAGATGGGATGCTTATTGGTGGAGAAAATGTCGAGAAAACTTCGGATAAAATAAAGATGATTGAAAAATCCACTAAGACTGAATATACAATTTCAAAAAAATAGATCATTTTCAAAAATTACATATATTTTAAAATAAGTGTTATCTATTCATACTAGGGAAAAAACGAATCGAATTGAGTATCCAATTAAAGGTAGATTTTAACTTAAGATGAAATTAGGCACCCAAATAGATAAATTGCAGAAAAAAATTGAAAAAGAAAGAGAGTTGAAGCAAAAATCTATGAATGATAGAACAGGAGGATATCTCTTCATGGATTCCAAAAGAAAGAAGCCTAATGAAGACGTAATGAAAAAAAGACTCAATTTGCTTAAACGCTTATTAGATATGATAGATAAGGGAGCTACTGGTTTCGAGTTAGCTTATGAGGTTGAAAAAAATCAAGAAGTTAAGAAATTAATTTATGATGGCATTCTGTTCTATAATACATTTTTAGAAATTGGGAATAAGAAATTTATAGAAGCTCCTGATAAAACTACGATTGAATATAAATCTTTTAAAACGATTGAAGATACTGAAAAATACATTTTTATGGTATGGTTAAAAGACACCATCAACTCACTTGAAAAGGAAATCCAACCAATGGAAGATTATGCCAAATTTATCGAGGAAAAGAGAATTCAGGAAGCAAAAGAGGCTATGGAAAAATTGCGACAAGGTCTAACCCATTGTAAAAACTGCGGGGCGCGGATTAAAAGTAAAGATCAAGAATTTTGTGAAGAATGTGGAATGGATATTATGAAGAGCATTTTATAACGGAAAAAATATCCAATGTGGAATAAACCTATTCTACCTAGTATTACCTAGTAGGTTTATAGCCTACTAGGTTTATTAATTACAATTTCATACCCATTATTAACCTTATAAATAGGTCAACTTTGGTTTGATATAAATTAAAAAAAGAATAAAAAAATACATCCACTATTACGCTTGTGATAAGAAATCCTCAACATCCTTTATGAAGATCATTGTTCCTTTCTCTATTTGCGAAGTTAATGCATCTAAATCTCGAAAATTTGGATTGTCAACTAAAACATATTCTACGACAGAATCAATCCCTTTTATACTCGATGGAATGCTGTATTTATCCCAACCTTTTTCCCTAACTAAATCCCAG
>JAHQWY010000084.1 GCA_029856445.1 Promethearchaeia archaeon | reverse complement strand
TATTATTAATTGAATAAAAAAAATTTTATACATTATGGCAGAATTAACTCCAGAAGAAGCGCATTCTCTCTCTAACTTCCTTAGCTCCATTACTGAATATAGCGAATTAGAAGCATTAGCCTTAATCACACGGGAAGGGCTTCGTCTTGCCTTTAGTGCAATTCCCGGTTATAATATTGACCCAGACTTATTCTCAAGCCTTAGTGCGGTGGTTGTTCAATCTGGAGATGATGCTATATCATCACTTGGTTACAAAAATATGCTTGAAGTCATTTTGCGTGGTGATAATGGTTTCATAATTCTTAGTGCTGCTGGCAGATTTTTCCTAATGGGCGCATGTCGACAAATGCCAGAGCTCGGAAAGGTTGTGAAAATCTTTAGATATTATGCTGGTGAAATAGCGAAAAGATATCCTAAGTAGGGCTAAAAGCACCTAATTTTTCAGCATTTTCACACGTTTAATTATGTCCATATATTATTAATCTATTTTTGTATATGATTTTTAGGAAAGCTATTTTTAATCCATTTGAAGGAAGGATAAGTATAATCTATGTGGAAAACAACAAATTTTAAGGAAATTTTTCACCTTCAAGTTTTTGCCAATAATTATATTTATGTAGATCATTATATCAATACTAGATAAATATCTTATACTGATATTAGTTTATTATTAATAAGGATTGTTTACAATAATTGATAGAAATTTTAATCAATCTCACTTATATTATATTAACAAATTGAGTAAAATTAATGAGTAAGTATGGCAGATCTTAAACTATTTGTTGATGGGAATAATGAAATTACGGATAAAGTAATAATCTGTCAATCTAATGCCGATAAATTAAGTGTAAAAAATGGAGACTCCGTTGAGGTAATAAATGCTGACAATAACTTAAAAAAGGTCGCAACAGTAGAAATATCAAATAATATGTTAGATTTTGCAGGTCAATTCGCAAAAAATATACTTGAAGAATTGCAGTTTTCAGGAGTAGAATTAACTGTTCGTCCTGCTAGTGCTGCAACTTCTCTTACACCTAAATTACAGGTTCCTAAAGTTACTACACAACAACCTACTCCCGCACCAACTGAGCCATCTTTGTTGTCTCCGATGCCAACACCTCCACCATCGCCTGAAATAACGCCTCCTCAGCCTAAGATACCTCTACGGACTCAACCAGCTCCAATTCCCCAGCCTAGTGGAATCCCTCAACTTACACCGACAGCCGTTCCACAACAATTTCCACAACCCGCACCTCAACCTTCCTTATCGCCTTTACCGTCACCCCCACCTCAACCCACTACTACCGGATTTCCTCCCTCTCCTAGTACTCAATCATTTGCCGAACCAGCAACTCCAGTTGAAGCTTACCCTGATAAAGTAGACATTAATATGTTAGCGAGTCAAAAACGCGGAGTTATTCTTAAGCCTGTTATAGACAATAACATAGAGGGAGGGAGAGTTCAATTAAGTCCTAATGTCGTTCAACAATTGGGTCTCGGGCAAGGAATGTTAATAGGTTGGGAGGATCCATTAACAAGATCTATGGGATCGGCTCGGATTGATGCAGTCAATCTAGCTATGACTGATATAAAGATGAGTTTTGACACATATGAAGACACCAATATTAAGTCTGATCAGGTTGTTGTATATTCAACTGAACCTCCTATTGAGAAGATTTCTGAATTAATGTTGCAGGTTGAATCTCAACCTAATTTAATGGGATACGCTTTAGTGAGTCCTAGAACTAAGCTATCTCTCTCACTTCAACAAGATGATATTCTGGCATTTGAGGATGAACTCACAGGGGCTATGGGAGCAGGAAAGGTTGATATTTTAGAATCAACTCCAGATAATGTAATTATCATAGATAGTGAGATATTAGAAGCTTCTGGTATAGGAAGTTTTGAAGTAAAAGTATCTAAAAATCAAAGAACTATTATCCCTTTACAGAGTATTTCATTGGGAGTTTCTCCAATATCGGGAGAGGCAATCTGGGAGACAATTAGTACTGCACGAGAAAATGTTGCTTCTATGAAAGGTTGGATATCAAATTACGTTATCTTTAAGGGAATAAAGTTAAGATGGAATGCTGTTAATATCGCTTGCTCTGTTATAGAGACAGTTCCCGATCTTACTGGTGATATATTTGCAAATGTCACTGAAAATACTACACTTACTTTAAGTCCAGTAGGTTTAGTTCCATTTAACGCAATTTTAATAATTGATATTAGCCGGAGTATGATGGCAAGAGATGTTTTTGTTACGAATATTGCTCCTGCTATTGAAGGAATAAAAGCTGCTATGGAATCAAGAGAAATCCAAGAGTTTTTGAAACATTTCAAAGATGGTATCAACATACCGAGGAGAATTTCAGCTGCTTTCGCTGCAGTTTTATTCTTAAGTGAGAAAGTTGGTAGAGGTTTTGGAGAGAAAGTAGCAGTAATACGCTTTGCAGATGAGGCCCAAATACTCCCATTCGGTAATAATTATTATATGGATTCTGCAAGTGGTAAAAAAGGCGTTCTTGAGGATGCTGCACGTATGATTGTAGATAGAATTGGAAATGCTTATGGACAAGCCACAAATATGGGTGCTGCGATGGTCCAGGCAAATAATGTATTAGCAAACTTTCAACAGATCAGCCCAGATAGCCCAAATATGGTTGTACTCCTTACAGACGGCATCCCAACCGATCAAGAATTATTTTTAAGCGAAATCAAGAAATTATCTGATAATCCGAATGTTGTTACATATATAGTTGGCTTAGGAAATCCAGATCGTGAATTGATGATACGAGCAGCTTCTTTATGCGGCGGAGAGTATTTTGAACCTGAGGATGCAGGAGAATTATTAATTTGGTATTCAAAACGAGCACGTGACCTCACAGTAAAGTTAAAATCTCATAAAGAACAGTTTTAAATACTAATTCTTTTTATTATTTCTATTTTAGACTTTTTCTATAAGCAGTTTTCATTAATATTATTAATAATAATTTCGTTAATATTTATAAGAAAATTATTTCCATATTGTAATTATTAAAAGAAATAGTAATCTATAAAGAAATATGAAGGATGTTAAAATAATATCCATAGATAATCGGGGGAGAATAGTTTTACCATTAGTAACTAGAAAAAATCTTGGAATTACAACAGATTCACAATTGATGCTTGTAAGTGACTCAGAAACAAAGGAAATAAGAATAACTCCAGTGGGAATTTCGAAGGAGGAAAAACCAATCAAATTTAGAATTACTATGATTGATGAACCTGGTTCTTTAGCAAAAATTGCTACAATTTTCGGAGATTTCGGTATTTCTTTAATGTGGGGAGAGAGTATTATAATAGAAAAATCAAAAACAGCTATTTGGACCGTAATTAGTCCAACTCCAAAAAACATTACTATGGAAGAATTAAGAGAAGCCTTGATAAAAGGCGGTAAAGCACTTAATGTGGATATCTTACCTTTTGAATAAATTCATAAATGAGAACTTTATTAAGTATATAGGTATAATCTATGGCAAAGAAAAAGAAGAAAGAGAAGAAAAAAAAAATTGTTGAGGAAGTTAAAGAGATAGAGGATATTCAAGATTATTCCTTAGATAATGCTTTACATTCAACAAAAACTACAAAAACAACATTGCAGAGCTTAATGGAGGAGGCTACTGAAGGAAAGGGCTTTGGGCTTCCAAAAAGAGAGGAAGAGGTGAAAATTACTCCACAATTATCTCATGAAACCAGAACTAAAATAGCAGAGGCGTATGCTTTGGAAGATGTCCCTTTAACCCAGAGAACACCTTCCCAAAAACGAGAGAAAATTCTTGTTACGTCTGAACCTGAGGAAACAGCCAAACCATCGGAAACTCATAAAGAACCTAAACCTACTCCTCGTCCTAAGATTCAAGTAGAAGCTTCTACAATACCATCTCCCGGTGAGAAAGAAGAATTAGCACCAACACCTCCAGTGAAAAAATCTCAACCATCGGGTAAAAAAGATAATATTTATGCAAAATTAACGATATTTTTTGAGGATTTATTAAAGAGTTATAATGAGAGATACGAGAGATGGGAAAATTCTATATCAAATATATTAGCCATTTTAAGAAAAATGCGTAAAATAACGAAGAAAAATACAGATGATTTAGTTATTTCTATTAACAATTTATATAAGAAGATCCAGGAAAATTTAGAACTATTTAAAATTAAGCGCAATGAAGTTGAAAAAGTTGCAGAAGTTGACATTGAATCTATGTCTGGTAAATTCAAAAGAGTATTAGGATTATTAGAATTACAAATTAAGGAATATCAATTAAAAAGAGTCACTGACGATTTAATTCATGAAATGAGGTACTAAATATAGGCTTTTTTTCTCAATGATTTAATTAATTAAAATTAATCAGAAGAATATGTCATCTGAAAATATAAAGCAACTGCGTCCATTAATTCTTGATATAGGTAATAATTATTTTCGGTTGGGATGGGCGGGCAATGATTATCCAGATATTATCGCTCCAAGTGTTTATGTAGATAATAATGATTATTTATTTGCTTCTGATGTAATTGATGGTCTTGAAGATATTTTTATAAGTGAAAAAAATGTCGATAATCAATTATTTGGTGATGAAGCACTAAAATATTCAAATATTCTAAAGGTTCATGAGTTTAAAAAAGAAAATAATTTTACAATTTTGATGAAATTTTTCTATTATCATTACCTACAGTTAGGAATCGCGGAAGAAAATCAATTTAAACAACCAATTATAATAATAACGCCATTTATTATGTCTGAGCTAGAGAAAAACAAATTAAAAGATATATTTTTTAATGTATTTGATTTTCCAAGCATTCTGTTTTTATCTGAAAGTCAAGGGATAATATCGACCTTCCAAAAGACAAGTGGAGTGATTGTGAATATGGGGGAAGAAAATACTTATATTACAACATTCTTGCATGGATTCTCAAATGTAATGGCAAGAGACACATATCCTATTGCCGGTAAAGATATAACTAATTATCTTCTAAACTTACTTCTTACCCAAATTGGTTCTGGAAAATCAATATATCTTGATCATATGATTACTAAGGAGATAAAAGAGAAATTTTCATTATGTGTTTTAGAACCAGAGGAAGAGATCAGAAAAATAAAAGACGGATTTACAAAATATAAAAGTAGTATTGAATTACCTGATGGATCCAGTTTAGAAATCAATTCAGAAAGATTTCTTATTTCAGAACCGATATTTAATCCTTCAATCATTCATATTGACTATATTGGATTACCTGAAGCAATTGCCAAAGTGGTTCGTATATGGGATCGAGAAAATTGGGAGGAATTACTGTCAAATGTTATTCTTGCTGGTGGGGGAAGTTTGATTCCTGATCTGGATAAAAGATTAAAAATTGAGATTTCAAAATTCTTCTCAGAGAGATTAAAAGAAAAAATTAATATTGTAGCAGTTTCAGGAAGAGAGAATGTTAGTTGGATAGGAGCAAGTGTATTATTTGCCCAGGGTAAATTACAAAAAGGTTGGGAGCAAAACCCTACTCTCTCTGAAGGAGAAGAAATGCAAAATCTCAATCAAAATAATAATTAAATTTAGGAAAATTGTAATCTTATGACTGTTAGTCTAGATATCAAGCAGAAGTTTTTATTGGATTTTCAAAAAAAAATAGTTATTGCCCGTAAATTATTATTTGGGGCTAATCATAAATGGGCTTCAAATTTACTAGATAAATTAAGAATGGATATAGAAAAAAATGAATGGTTAGATATTCAGAAAAAGCATCAATTATTAATGATAATCTCAAATTCTTGGTGGATATATTTAAATTCACTTGTAAGAAGAGAAGAAGGGAAACCCAAAATTGATTTAATAAGATATATTGACGCGTATAAAAGATTTTTCTCATTCTTAGCTAATTTGGATGATTATTATTTGTTTAATAATTTTGGGATAAATCTTCTTAGGCAGTTTATAAAAATGGAAGATTTATCTCAGATGGGAATTACTAAATTCATCAATTCCTTCTCTGTTAAGTTACATGAAAAAGATGAATATCAGAAGTTAATAGAATTACAGATTTTACTAATATTTCTGAGGAAATCTGTCGCACCTTCAGAATTTTTTCATTTAAGCATGGAAAAATTGGGTAGCACTGTACTAAAATTGGAACCTAGCAAAAGAACGTTATTTATTTACATGATTTTAGAAGATGTTTGTATTAAATACAACCTTATAGAAGAATCCTCTGAATTTGTGATGATGATTAATAAAATTTTAATCAATCGCCTTCCACAGTATTTAAAAAACGAATTTAGCAGCATTAGTAGAATTTCGATCAATGAAAGAAGTTTTAATACAATCTTAGTAGATCTTGAAGAACTTATAAATTATTTGAATGATATTGGAGAATATTCCTGGATTATAATTATAATAAGGAATATATTCTCAAAAATGCAGCAATATCAGTCTTTTGGGGATGCAGTTACTTACATTCGAAAATTTATTGATTTTTCAATTACCAGAAATCGCTTTGAAATTGCATTCGAGATTTATGATTTCTTGGAAGATTTATTTATTGAGAAAACAGATTTATCATATGATAACATCTTAATAGAATTATGGGTTGAAGCTTGCAAAAAATTTGTTGATATGAAGGAGAAAAAGTATTTATTACAGTCTTTGGAAAAGCTAAACAATCATTTAAAATTACCTCAAACGAGCACTCAAATATTCCATTATTTTTATACATGTAACCTGCTTTGGCAATTCAAATCTATGTTCTTTTCCCTAGAACAAAAAGATTTTTGGAGAATGATGTTCTACCGCTCCCTTTTTGAAGAAAAGAATTATAAAATCGCTCAGAAAATAATACCTTATCTTGAAAACGATTTTAGCAAATTAATAAAAGATGTTGAATCGCTATATAATGAAGTAAAACCTTTAAGCGATCAGATTTATTCATTTGAAGTTGATGTTAATTCTCTCAGATTAGATTATGGGAGTTTTGCGATAGAAAATATAGTCTTAAGAATAAATTCTAAGGGAATGATTTCATATCGAATGTATTCAGCAGATCAACATATTCTAGAGGGTAAGATAACGAATGAGTATTGGAATGATACTCAAATTTTAGATATTTATAATGAACTTTTCTATGAACCTGAAATTAGGAAGTTTATGTTCAATCTTAATGAATTTGGGGAGTTGTTATACATTTTTTTGCCAAAATTAATTAGAGATTTTTTCAAATCCTTCAAAATTGAAAGTTTGAAAACCATCCCTCAAATTTATTTTATCATGGATAGTATGTCTATTCCTTTTGACTTAATATATGATAATAATTTTTTCTTACTGAAATATTCAATTGGATATAAAATTGGTGAAATACCCCTTGGAGGAATATCTTTTGAACACGTAGATCCTAATGGATATGTATCTGAGCAAATAACTAGAAAATATAATGTATTAATTATTGATGCAATAAATTCAACAAGTCCTTTAAAATGGAATGAAGAATTGAAAAGAAAAGAATTGATATACCCATTTACATCTGGTGCAAATGAAATAAACTACATTATCAATTTTTTTAATAATACCGAAAATGTAGATCAAATAACCACTCTTATTGGCCCAAATTCGACACGAGAGAAAATACTAGGCAATCTTTCTAAAGATTTTTATCATATCATTATTTTTATAGGAAATATTTTTTATTCTAAATGGAGCCCAAATGATAGCTATTTATTAGCCAATGACAACGAGATTATTACTTTCAAAGAAATAAATAATATATTAAGTCAGAAAAACTCAAATTTAGAACCTCTTTTATTTTTTAATACCCAGATTTTTGATATTGAAGGTCAAAAACTAAAAAATGTTCTTAAAACGTTTGGAGAGATTGTTACTCAGTTCGATCAAACTGATTTTACAGGAATTATTTCGAGAACATATCCCCTCTTTAACGAGGAAACAAAAGAGATTACTTCCTTGTTTTTCATTAATTTATTCAATAATAATAGCCAAGGAGTTTCACTTCTTAAGGCTCGTCAGCAATGTATAGCTAAAAAGATGGAAGAACTTGTGGAAAAACAATTTAAAAATACATTAGAAAAAGATGGTTCCGCAAGAATCGATTTAAGAAGTAGTTTGGCAGTATCCAGTTTTTTACTCTTCGGACAACCTTGGAAAAGGTTAAATCTATGAATGTATAAATTTTAATAAAAAAAAATTTGGGATAAAAAATATTTATAAAGTCATTTTTTATTATTTAATACAAGAACTAAATTTATAATATCAAACTTATTTAATTCATTTTTTAAAAAGAAATTAATATAAACTAATCTAATAAATGAAAACATTTTCTAAGTTGAATTAATTGACAAAAATGGTGAGTAGGTAAAATTTCCGACCGATTACTAGAGTTACGGGTAGAAAATAAACGTTTGAAGCAGGAAATAGCTTCATTAGAGAATAAAATTATGACATTAGTGGGAATGTTTGACATTGAATCTTCTGGGGGGCAAGAGAAAAGAAATATGCTTAATGATCAATTGTTAAATTTAATTGCGTCAACAAATGAACAGTTAAATATTGTTACACCGAAAATAGATGAGTTCTATGCGAAAGAATTAAAAAAAGTGGCTCAAAAAGGGATTCCTGTGCTTTTAATCACAAATGATAGGGGAGACCTACCAAAAGACCTACGCCCTATCTATGATGATTTAAAAATTACCCAAGGGATTAGTATTATCAATAATCCAAATGTGAGGTTTTTATTGTTATTCAATACTAATCAAGCAATTTATTCAGGAGGCTCTTTGGATAGAGAAGAACTAGCAAAATCAGTATTGATTATCACTAAAATTCAAGAGAAAGCAAAATTAAGGAAGATTGCCCAGATTTTTTCCTTCATGCTTCCAACATTTATGAGAAAGTAAGACAACCTTTTTTTTATTTTCAACTCTTTTTTACATTATAATTTTATACTTTTACCATGGGAATTAAAAAATTATTCAATTCCGAATTTATAATAGAAAAATTCGGTCTGAATTCAGAAATTTATTATGATTGTATGAAATTTCTTAGGGACAGATCCATCTCTGACAAAAATTTTGAATCGAATTTCAAGCAATGGAAAAAAATTTTTAGCAATATTTATGGCAAAGACATATCTTCCGAACTTTTTTTAAAACATACTTATTTTGTTCAGTTACTAAAGATATTAGTAATAATCAAATTAGGTTTTATTAAAGATCTCAATTTTAAAGAGAAATTCAATAATTCCATCGAACATGAAATTAAAAAACTTAATATTTTCGAATACAATTACTTCTTTTGGACATCAGTTAAGGAAGTAGTAATTAATAGAATAAATAATGAAATAAAATACTTTAATATCGAAAAACAAGATCTTTTCAGCCAATTATATCAACACATATTTTTTTCTAATATAAGGCATAAAAGAGGAGAATTCTTTACTCCCTCAAATCTTGTAAAAATTATGCTTGCTGATTTGTATGATTTTGGATTAAAAATCTTGGATCCATCTTGCGGTTCAGGGAATTTTTTAATTAATATAATTATTAAAATCCTTGAATCAAAAAATACCCATTCTAATAAGAATAAGGCAATTAAAAACGTCTTTGGGTTCGATGTTAATCCTTTAGCAATTATTACTACAAAAGTTAATATCCTTTTACTATTTCTTGAGTTTTATAAAATAAAAGAAGAAGAATTACCAGAGATTAATGTTTTCCTCTGTGATTCTTTATTTCCAGATGAAAACATAAGTAATACGGATCTAAAAATGAATAATTTATTCAGATCATTTGATTTAGTAATAGGAAATCCCCCTTGGTTAACATATAAGGATTTGTTTGATAAAGCATATCAAATAAAGATTCGAGAATTATCAAATTTATTAGGGATTAAACCATTAAGTCAATACATAACACATATAGAAATAGCAGCAATTTTTTTCTACGCAATTCCGTACTACTTTTTAAAAAAGGGGGGTAAGATCTTTTTTGTTATGCCTAAAAGTGTATTAAATGGAGATCATTGTTTTAAATTTCGAGCTTTTAATTTGTTTAGTAAAAATTTAGAAATTTGGGATTTTCCAGATAGTTATTTCTTCAATGTAGAACATATTTGTTTGAAAGCAGAATATATAGGCAAAGATAACAACATACCAATCACTAATAGATATCCAATTAAAACAAAAATCTTCAGTTATGAATTGGAGTTAGTTAAGAAAACATTATATTCAAGTTTAAGAATCGAGGATAATGGTACAAAATTGATTATGCCTATTCATGAAGTAAGGAGGTTAAATAATTTGGAGAATAGCCCATATAAAAAGAAATTCTATCAAGGAGCTACTCTAGTTCCGAGGACTCTTGTTTTTTTCCAAATTAAAAATGTAAAAAATGGTTATCTTACAATTGATTCTGATCCTGATATTTTATTCAGAGCTAAAGAACAATGGAAATACAAATTTCAGGATAAAGAAATTGAGAATAAATTTCACTTTAAAACATTTTTAAACAAACATCTTATCCCCTTTCACTTAAAGCAACTAAAGGATGTATTTTTGCCCATCAATACTCAATTTAATTTTGATCTTAACTATCTTCAACGATATCCAAAAGCAAAAGATTTCTATGATGGAATGAACATAATTTATCAAACTAATAAAAAAGAGACAAGTAAAATTGATACTCTTTACGATAATTTGAATTATTGGAATAAACTGCAAAAGCAGCTTAATAATAAATCCTTTCTCATAGTATATAATGCAAGCGGCTCTAATTTGAAAGCAGCGGTCATTAATAATGATAAACAAAAAATAATTGTCGGATCTGAAAATTATTATTATTCTACTGATTCAGAGGAAGAAGCTTTTTATTTATCGTCAATTTTAAACTCTCCCAATTTATCAAAAAAGATAAAACAGATTAAAAGTTCAAGACATATTCATAAAAGACCATTTATGTTTCCTATTCCTATATATAATGAAAAAAACCCTATCCATGTGAAATTAGCAAAAACTGGAAAAAAATGTCATATCATTGTCTATGAGTTATTTATGAATAATCCTAAAATTACCCCTGAAAAAGTCAGGATTTTCATTAATAGGAAATTAATCAAGATAAATGAACTTACTGAACAAATTATTTTTCCCCATGATATATGAGAAAATTTAAAATCATAAATAATGATACAAATTTATGTTAAATAGTTTAAATGAAGATGCTTTATTTCGAAAAGTGGACTGTATCAGAATTCCCGTTTCTAACTTAAAAGATGGTTTAGAATTTTATAGAGATAAACTGGGGCATGAGATAATTTGGAGAACTAAATCGAGTATAGGTTTGAAAATTCCTGAAAGTGAAGCGGAATTAGTTATTCACACAGAGCAAAATGAACCTGAAACAGATATAAAGGTTAAATCCGTTGATCATGCCACAAAGCGTTTTGTTGATGCTGGAGGATCTATCGTGAAAGCTCCTTTTGATATTTCTATAGGGAGATGTGTAGTAGTTAAGGATCCCTGGGATAATGAATTAGTCTTACTTGATTCATCTAAAGGAGTTTTCAAGACTAATTCGAATAGTTATGTAATTGGTTTAGAATAACCAAACTTAACTATGTGAACTTTTCTTTCCAATTTTCTAACTCATCGAGAAATTCTTCCCTAATTTCATCTTCTAAGAGATCTCTAATAGATCTCAATTTACTAATCCATTGTCTTATCACATTAGCCGCTACAGCGCCATGAGTTCGTACAACAATATCAGAAATATCTTGTAAGTCACTACTCAATTCAATTCCTGTAGACTTCCTACTGGTTTGAATCAAACTTTCAATCTTACTATTTAAAGTGCTCTCATTTTCACTACCAAATTCTGATTGGATATCTTCTTTACTATTAAAATTAGCCCCAAAATCTAATACTGGGTTGTCTGAATCACCTTTTATATATTTTTCTTTCCATTTAAAGAATGACAACACAAAATCTTCCTTGATCTCATCTTCAAGGGGTTTTATTATTTTTTTAAGTTTGCTTATCCAATCTTTAATGTCTTTAAGATCCATTGAGTATCCCTCAGATTCTAAGATTATATCAACAATATTTTGCA
>JAHQWY010000442.1 GCA_029856445.1 Promethearchaeia archaeon | reverse complement strand
CTTATTCCCCAGAATAGAAATCCACCAGCAATAATTAGAGTACATACTGAAAAAGATTCGGAGTATTGGTTTTTTTCATACTTCATTTCAAATCTTCCTAAAACATCTTCATAATTTAGTTATGTAGTAGAAGAGTTTATAAAAATTTGCTTTATTTTATATACTCTTTAGTTTTATTAAGAATTTCTTTAAAATTAAGTTATAATTCTAAAAAATAGCTGTAAATTAGTTTGTATTTATACAGCTATTTATTATATCAAATATTCGAGAGAAATCGAGTTGGTCTTCAACCAGTATGATTATAATATTCCCCAAAATTTTGATTGATAATATATAGAAATTATCAGAATGGATTACATTAAAATCTGGATTATGTACTCCAATTTCCGAAGTAATTTCTTCGGCTAATTCATATAATTGAGACATATTTAAGCCTATTGAAGTTTTATTGAAGTTTTCGTCAATAAACGATTTGATTACTGCACCATTTTCAGTACAAATCAGAACAAAATATAATGAGCCTTCAAATTCTTTAATTAAAGTGTCTAGGACTAAATCAACCTGAAGAGTTGCAGCCGTCATTGTGATATTAATTATTGGTTTGTTTATATATAATTTTTTGTTAAATTTATTATTTCTATTCAAAATCTCACATTATTTATATTTAATTAAAAATAATTGATTTAAAAGACATTTTTTTTTGGATGTTTTACTTTTTAAAACTTGTTAAATCTATTTATATCTCAAAATAATGGTTAAAAGCTTCCTCAAATTTGTGAAAGGGTGAAAGATCTCCCTTAAACTCAACAACATGAGAATTATAATACGTGTTTAAGAATCTATCTACTACAAGTTCCATGCATTTTTCAATGTTTTCACTACATTTATGTTTTTCAAGTATATATGAGAAAATTAGGTTATCTTTAGTTTTAAAGAACATATGGTAATCTCCTAGATTTATATCTTTAAGTTTTATACCTACATCTTTGTTTCCAATAAGCTCCTGTGAATAAATTAATATCGCAGAAATAAATCCTGCAATTTGAAAAATATTTTTAGCTAAAATAGTTCTATTTTTTGTGACTTTTGAAATATATTAGATTAGATTTGTGCTAAAATAAGTTTTTGTACTAATAAAATTATCACCTCAATAATATTTAAATTTATTTTGATAATAAAATAATTTTTTGACCACAAATACCATTCAATTCTTTTAAATATAATCAAAATTGTTATGCCTGAGAATAAATATAATCAAAATTGTTATGCCTGAGAATAAATATTTGATTAGAAATGAAAAGAGAATCTTTTATCTACATTTATATAAAAGATTCTTTTTTATATGAATAAAATGTTAAGGAGATAAGTAATAATTATATTAAGGCTGCTATTTTTTATTCAAATACTTGTGAATAATATCAAAATCAGTTAAATTAAAGGGTTTCATAATCGAACCTGTAACACCTAATTCTAAAGACTCTGAAGAAAGTTTTCGAGAATTGGTAAATGATGCTAATAGTATTATTCTGAGATGGGATACTCAAGGAAGAATTGAATTTATCAACGAATTTGGAGAAAGGTTTTTTGGATATACCAAATCTGGACTTATTGGCAAACATGTTATAGGTACTATTGTCCCCAAAACAGAGACTACCGGTCGTGATTTAGTAACATTAATGGAAGATATCTGTAAAAATCCTGAATTATATAAGAATAATGTAAATGAAAATATCACTAAATATGGAAGAAAAGTATGGATTTCTTGGACAAATAAAGCTATAAAAGATAATCAAGGAAATTTAATTGGAATTTTATCAGTTGGAAATGATATTACAAAACAAAGATTGGCCACATTAAAGATTTCTGAGTCTGAAGATAAATTTAGAACCATTACTGAACAATCATTTATAGGTATCGCAATTTTACAAGATTTTAAATTTAAGTATATTAACCAACAATTTGCTGATACTTTAGGTTTTACCCCAAAAGAGATTCTAAGATGGAAACCTAAAGAATTTTTTAGTCTTATACATCCAGAAGATAAAGAAAGGATCATGAGGATCGCTGAAAAAAAATATTTCGGTAAAAATGCAGTTTTAGCTGGTTTACAGTTTAGAATCATTAAAAAAACAGGGGATATTATCTGGCTCGAAATTATATCTAAAACTATTCCTTTTAAGGGAAATAAAGCAGATTTAATTGCTACATTAGATATTACTGAAAAAAAAAAGCAGAAAGAATTATACTTGAAGAAAATCGTACATTATTAGAACTTAATAAAATGAGAAAAGATATTATCACCCGAGTTTCCCATGAGTTGAAAACACCATTAACTTCAATATATGGGGCCTCTCAACTCCTATTAAAGCATTACAATGGAAAAATTGATGAATATGTGTTAGAATTTATTGAAATATTTCATAGAGGTGCTTTAAGACTAAAAAAATTAGTTGAAAATTTAATAGACGCTTCAAGGATTGAATCTGGTAAGTTAGAACTCTTTCTTCAAATGAACAATATTGTAAAAATTACTAAGGAGTGTGTTGAAGAAATGAGCTATTTATTGGAAAGTCGTAAACTAAATGTGATATTGAATTGCCCAGATGAATTGCAGTTTATTGTAGATAAAATTCGTATTCAACAAGTAA
>JAHQWY010000083.1 GCA_029856445.1 Promethearchaeia archaeon | reverse complement strand
GTACTAAAGATTGGAACTCACTTTTAAAACTTTATTTAACATCCTTAGCTTAAACTAATTTCTTTTTTGATTTAGAGGAGGTTAGCAAATTTTTAATATTTATTTAATAGAAATAATTTAATTCCAGAGGAGGATGTCATCCAAAACGGATATTTTTCTTTTAAATTCTATTTTTTTTTTAATAATCTGTAAAAAGACTTTTAGGATTATATCAGTAGAATTCAGAATAAAACTATCCATTTCTTTTTTTTCAAGATAAACAAATTTCTTTTTTGAAATTCTTAAGTAATTTTCCTGAGATATTTGATAAAAATTTTTAATTAATTCCAATTGACGTTTAATTCCCTCTTTCGGTAGAAAATCTATAATATCTTCTTCATATTCCGCTTCAAGAAAGTCTGTCCAAAATAATGAGTCTTTTTTTTCTGTTATATATATTTTGTCTAAATCATACCAATCTCTTTTCACAGCCCAGATAAAGTCAGGTTGATTTTGAAGCTCGGTTAAATATAATTCTTTCAATGGCTTCATGATATAATAATTCCATAGATTATCTGTAATAAGATGAGTAAAATATCCGAGAAGAAAAGATCGATCACTTTGAGAGGATATAATTTCAGAATCCTTTAAATAGTCAGAGTAAAATTTAACATCACTTAGAATAAATCTATCTGTTTTCACTCCAAGGAAATCGCTCACCTCACCAATGACAAAATGAGATTTTTTTTTTGGAGGTGTGAAAGCTGACCAATCCTTATTCGGAAGACCACAATCAGGGGCGATGTTTCCGATCGCAAAGAATTTCCTGTTTAACTTTGCATACTTTCTTAAAATATTCTCGGCAATACGAAAATGAGATCCCCATGTTGCCATATCTCTTTCTAATTTAATCATTTATAAAAATATTTAGGATTATCATTAATCACATTGGAACAATCAATATTATAAAAAAATTTTATTAAAATGCTGTTTTTCGTGATTTTTACCGTTGTGTACAATTGGAAATAACGCTTAAATGTGATGAAATATTTAAAAAAATAACAAATTTAAAAATACAAAAAAAAATGTCATCAAAAATACCAATCAAACAATTTTTAAGTGAGCATAAAACTGCGATTCTTATAGCACTTATACTCATTGCTGGTGGAACTGTTGGTACTTATTTTGTAATTGATTATATGAATGCACAAGATCCAGATCGAATCACCTTAGCAACTACAACATCAACATACGATTCTGGTTTACTAGATTATTTGCTTCCAAAATTTACTCAAGAAACAGGGATCAAAATTAGAGTTTTATCAGTAGGAACTGGTCAAGCAATAGCCTATGGACAAAGTGGTGATGCAGATGTTATTCTTGTTCATTCAAGATCAAGAGAAGACGCATTCGTAAATTATAGCGATAACCAAGTGCCTTATGGAGTCCATCGAGCGTGTATAATGTATAACGACTTTATAATAGTTGGACATTCATCGAATCCAGCAAATTTAGCCCCTGGTGATAATATCACTTCCGTAATGACAAAATTGAAATTAGGAATGACAATAGGACATAATACAACATTTTATTCTAGAGGAGATAGCTCAGGGACTCATTCAAAAGAATTGAGTTTATGGACTCTAATAGGTTGGGATCCAACTACAGCTGGTACTGATTATTATAAAGATGTTGGGGCTGGTATGGGAGATACCTTACTTATTACTTATAATGATGCAAATGACAGAGGATATACGTTGGTAGATAGGGGGACGTGGTTAACTTTTAATGATACTTACACATCGTTGAATATATTAGCTGAATCTATAGTAGGAGAAGAATATTTGCTTAATCCTTATGGAGCAATCCCTGTTAATCCTATTTTACATCCACATGTGAAATACACAGCGGCCTGTAGATTTGTCGGTTTTCTTACTTCTCCTTATGGTCAAGACCTGATTAATGCTTATAAAAAGAATAATGCCGTTTTATTTCACTCCTGCTTTGGAACATGCAATGAAACACATAGTTGTCCAACTACAGATGCAGAAATAGCTATATGGACGCCTTTTCAAAGTGAATTTGCGGGACTTTCAATCTAAATATTTAACGAGGAAAGATACAAATTATTTTTTTTTTGTTTGTTAAAATAAATAAGTAGAATTAGATTTCAATTAGTATGGCAAATGAGATAGTTGAAGGAATATTAGAAGCACTACATCTAATGGTTACTTTTGATCCCGAATTATGGGGGATAATTGAGGTATCATTTCGAGTTTCACTAACGTCCACATTTCTAGCTGCTTTACTTGCTTTACCAATCGGCTCATATATCGGTCTTCGTGAATTCCATGGTAAAAAAATTCTGACTAATTTAATTAATACGTTCATGGGATTTCCTCCTGTGGTAATGGGATTAATAATATTTTTGTTATTATCTCGAAGCGGACCATTTGGTTCTTTAGGTTTACTTTATTCTACAAGCGCTATGATAGTAGCTCAATTCTTCCTAGCACTCCCAATAATAACTGGTACTGCGAAAGCAGCAATTGAAAGTGTAGATCCGATGTTAAAGGAAACTATACTTTCACTAGGTGCTAATGAACGTCAACTATGGTGGGAATTAATAAAAGATTCAAAAAAGTCGATAATAGCAGGATTTCTAGTAGCATTCGGTCAAGCCATATCAGAAGTTGGTGCTGTAATGATTGTTGGGGGCAATATTCGCTGGGAAACTCGAACATTTACTACTTCTATTGTACTCCAAACACGAATGGGTGAATTTGGAATGGCAATCGCTTTAGGCATTATTCTTATTTCAATAGCCTTCATTGTGAATTACGGTTTAACACGTATACAAAGTAGAGGTGGTTGAGATGAAATTGCTTAGTGTCAAGGAACTTAATAAAGAATATTATAAAGACGATAAAACTTCTATTAAAGTACTGTCTAATATCAATTTTTCAGTCAACAAAGGAGAATGTTTTGTAATAATAGGTCCTAATGGCAGTGGTAAAACAACTCTATTAAGAATTTTAGGTTTACTTGAAATTCCAACACAAGGGCAGATATTATATAAAGGAAAAGATATATCAAAAATTTCAAAGAAAGATCAAGTTAATTATCGAAGAAATCTCTCATTTGTTAAACAAAAACCTGTAGTTCGAAATACATCAGTGTTTAATAACATTGCTTATGGTTTAAGAGTCCGTCGTATGAAATATAGAGAATACGTGGAGGTTGTCGATGATATTATAGATTTTGTAGGTTTAAGAGGAATGGAAAATAAAAATGCTAGAGCTTTATCAGGAGGAGAAATGCAAAGAGTAGCAATTGCGATGAATTTTGTTATTGAACCTGAAATATATTTGTTAGATGAAGTTTCAGCTAATCTAGATCCTATGAATATTAAGTTATTAGAAGAATTTATAATGAAAATTAAACAAGATAAAGAAAAGACAATTATAATGAGCACACATGATCCAATGGAAGCAATTAAATATGCAGATCGGATAGCAGTGCTCAATAATGGACAATTTACACAAATTGGGATACCAAATGAAATATTTACTGCTCCAAAGGACGAATTTACTGCTCTCTTCGTAGGGTATGAAAATATTCTTACAGGAATAGCAAAAATCGATAAAACTTCAGGATTAGCATTAATACAAGTTAATGATTTGACTATTACAGCATCCACTCAATTAGAAGGTAAGGTAAAAATATGTATCCGACCAGAGAGTATCGGGATTGTGAAAGATCCACCTAAAAATGTTAGTTATAGAAATACTTTCAAAGGTACTATAGTAAATATTCGAGATCTTGGTAATATTTGCCACTTAATCGTGAAAACCAATTCTGAGAAGTTTTTAATCACTATCACTGAATATTCTAGAGAAAAACTTCAACTAGAAAGAGGTTCTGAAGTTTTTATTAATTTTAAAGCAACAGATATAAAAATCTTATAATAAAGAAAGGAGAAGTTTTTAAGAAACACAATATAAAATTTATCTATCGATATGGTCAGTTAGTTATAACGAATCCGTTAAGACTTGAACTAAAATGATCGACATTTCTGAAAAAGACACAATTCCGAGGATCGCAACTGCATCTGGAAAAATAAAACTTAAAAAAGACACCATTGAAAGAATTATTAATAGTCAAATTAAGAAAGGAGACGTTATTACTATAGCAAAAATTGCGGCTATCAATTCTGTTAAAAAAGTACCCGATTTGATTCCTTTATGCCATCCAATTCCTATTAATAATATAGATATAAATTTTGAATTTGAAAACGACACAACAATAAAGGTTTCATGTAAAGTTAAAAGTACAGCCCGAACTGGTGTTGAGATGGAGGCTTTAACTGGCGTTGGAGTTGCTCTCTTAAACATTTGGGATGTAGTAAAAATGTATGAGAAAGACGATAAAGGACAATATCCCTCAACATTAATTTATGATATTAAGGTTGAAGAAAAAATAAAGAAATAAAGTAGGCAGGATGAAAGACAACTATAATAGAAAAATTAAACATATAAGATTTTCTGTCACTTCAAAGTGTCAATATTCTTGTTTATACTGTGATCGTGAGGGTTATAGTAGAACTAATGAACTAACTGTAGAAGAAATTACAAAAATATGTAAAATATTAGCAGAAATTCTAAAAGTTACAAGAATTAAATTTACTGGTGGTGAACCATTATGTCGGGAGGAAATTGTACAAATAATAAAAAACGTTTCTGATTTACATGTTTATAAAGACATTTCAATGACTACAAATGGATTATTACTTTCTGAAATGGCTGAAGATCTATATAAGTCAGGTTTAAATCGGATTAATGTTTCATTAGCATCACTTCAACCTGAAGTATACAAAAAAGTGTATGGTTCAGATACCCTAAAAATAGTCTTGGAAGGTTTGCAAAAGGCAAAAAAAATTGGATTTAACCCGATTAAATTGAATTTTGTTTTAATGAAAGGAATTAACAATAATGAATTAGAAGATTTTATTGATTTTTGCGCAGAAAATGGCTCTATTTTACAATTAATTGAATTACATGAGGTTTCTGATGCCGTAGGGGGAAATGGGGATTTTTATAAAAAATATCATCTGGATCTCAAACCCATTGTGGAAGAACTTGAATCCAGAGCAGAAAAAACAATAATAAGAGGATCTATGCAAAATCGAAAAATTTTCATTCTTCCTAATTCAGCTGTCATCGAAACCATTACTCCTAGCCATGAATTCTGTATGGGATGCACTAAACTACGAGTAGGATGTGATGGGAATTTATTTGGATGTTTATATCGATCTGATCTCGGAAAAAATATTAAAGAAGCTCTACGTAATCATCATTCATTATCAAAATATGAACATATCGTCAAACAAGTTTTAGATTCAAGGGAACCCTATTATTGAGAATTACTGATCTTGATTAAAATAAATGATAGTTGAAGTTCTATATTTTGCTGAATTTAAAGATATTACCGGGAAAGAGAGAGAAAAATTTGAATTATCTAATTCTCACTTGAAAGAATTAGTTAAATTATTATCAACTAAATATGGGGAAAGAATTCATAATTTAATGTGGGATGATAATATCCAAAAAATACATAATTTAATTTCAATAATTATAAATAATCAACCGATCCATGAAAAAGATCCTTCAGTTATTAATTTGAGTGATGGAGACACCATTGCTTTTTTAATGCCTGTTTCTGGAGGTTAAAACTAAATGAATGATCCTGCAAACGGTAAAGAAGTGAAGTCAGGTATTTATTCAAAAGGGGAAATTGATCTTGGGAGCATAATTAAATCAATGAAACAAAATTCTAATATATCAGCGGCAGGATCAATTCATGCATTTATTGGAATTGTTAGAAGTACCTCTAAAAATGGAAAGCCTGTAGTTAGTATGAAAATTGATGCTTATGATGATCTAGCAAATGAAAGTATAAATAAAATTTGTGAGCAACTTAAACAAAAAGAAGGTATTATTGACGTTAAAATTGTTCATTTAAAAGGAAATTTTGAGCTCACTGAAGATTTAGTATATGTTGTTGTAGCTTCAGCACATAGAGAGGAGGGTTTTGAAGTAATTAGTAAAGCTGTTGAGATGTATAAAAAGGAAATAGCTGTATGGAAAAGAGAAGATTTTAGCGATGGATCATCTGAATGGGTTCACTAATACGGTATTAAATAAATTTAAATTGATAATATTATGAAATTTTTAAAAACTATTAAAGTAGAGGAATTTAAAGATATTCTTGAATCAATTTCAGAGTTAAAAACTGGAGAAGAATATATAACTATTGAAGAATGTTTTAATAGAATAACTTCCCGTGATATTCAAAGCAGGATTGATGTTCCACACTTCCGGAAATCGAGAATGGATGGTTTTGCTGTAATAGCTGAAGATACATTTAATGCAGAAGAGGATAATTTTATTAATCTTGAATTAATAGAAACTATTCAAGCAGGTGATATTCCTCAGAAAGAATTAAGTAGTGGCCAATGTTCTTATGTAGCAACTGGTGCTGCTATACCTGAGAACGCGAATGGTGTTATAATGGTAGAGTTCACTGAAAGTCAGGGAAATATTATTTCAATTTCTAAAGCAATCACTCCTGGAACACATATAATTGAAATTGGACATGATATTAAAAAAGAAGCGATTATTGTTAATAAAGGAACTATAATTAATTTAGCAACTATGGGTATCCTAGCATCGTCAGGAATAAAGGATGTTTGGGTATTTAAGCAACCTAAAGCTTCTCTTCTTAGTACGGGTAATGAACTCATTAGTCAAGAGATAAAAACACTAGAAGTTGGAAAAATATATGATGTAAATTCAATAGTATTGAAAAAAGCTATTGAAAACACTGGTGTTTTAGTAGATTTTTTAGGAATAATTAAAGATGATTATGAGGAGCTCAAAAAAGCTATAGATGATGCTCTGGAAAACAGTGATATTGTAATTTTGTCTGGAGGTACATCTAAGGGAGAAGGGGATTTAGGACCAAAAGTTCTAGAGGAATATGATAATATAGAAATTCTAGTCCATGGGGTAAAGATTAAACCAGGAAAACCCATAATCTTCGCAAAAATACAAAATAAAATAATGTTTATTTTACCAGGTTATCCTACCTCTGCTCTAAGTTGTTTTTATGTATTTATTGACAATTTTTTAAGAAAACTATCTGGTTTCCCTTTAAAAGATAATTTTTCAAAGGAAATGGAAGTTGGGGAAAGAATTTATAGCACTGTTGGCAGACATGAATTTAAAACGGTTAAGATTCAAGAAGATGGGGGAGTGAATAAAATATTTCCCATTAAAACTGGTTCTGAAGCCATAAGTACAATGTTCTATGCTGATGGCTATATAGAAATTGATGAATTAGAATCAATTATTGAAAAAGGGGATAAAAGAAAGGTTTATTTTTTCTAAAAAAAAGTAAAATGATTGTAAATGAAAAGTAATTTGAAAGTTCACGAAGAACATAAAAAAAAGGCACCAAAAAAAATAAATTTAGCTCTAATTATAGTTAGCACGAGTAGATTTGAGGAAATAAAATCTGGAAAGGTAAGTACAGATAAAACTATCCCAAAAGTAAAACAATTTCTGAAAGACGATCCATCAGTTTCTTTATTCTTTACAAGTATTATACCAGATTCAGAAGAACATATAAATAATATTTTAACGACTTTAATGAAAGATAAGCTGATTGATTCAATTATATTTAGTGGTGGGACAGGATTAACACCAAAAGATATCACTTATGAAACTTTAGAACCGCGTTTAGAAAAAAAATTTGATGGCTTCGGAGAACTTTTTAGATCACTCTCTTTTAATGAAATCGGTCCATCAGCTATGTTATCACGAGCAACAGCTGGTATTCTTAGGAGCAAAAGGAAAAACAAAGCTATTTTTTTACTTCCTGGATCTCCAAATGCAGTGATTTTAGCTTTAAAACATATTATCATTCCAGAATTGGGACATATTCAATATTTAATCAATAAAAAAGAGTGATTAGCTAATGGAAAGACTTAGGAAAATTGGATTTTCAAGATTAACACCTTTAGAAGAAGTTTTAGAGAAACTTTTATCAAGAATCCAACTAAACCCAATTGAAGAAATCAACATTAATGAATCATTAAATCGTATCTTAGCTGCTGACATTATTAGCAAGATAGATATTCCTCCTTTTAACCGATCGGCTATGGACGGATATGCGATTAGAGCAGAAGATTCATTTAATGCTTCTCCTAAAAATCCAAAAAAGATAAAATATGTTGGAGCAATTGAAATTGGGGAAACTTCTACTTATAAGCTACATAAAGATGAAGGAATCAAAATATCCACTGGAGCACCTATTCCCGAGGGTGCTGACACAGTTATTAAAATCGAAGATACAGAAATTGAAAATGAAATAATAAAACTTTATATTTCATTACCTCCCGGAAAGAATGTTTCAAAGAAGGGGGAAGATATTAAGCTAGGAACTCAGTTGTTAAATAAGGGTACTGAATTAAAAGCTGAACATATTGCTCTTTTGAGTTCTTTGGGTTTTAATAAAGTGAAGGTTAGAATTAAACCTAAAATAAGTGTTTTTTCTTCGGGAGATGAATTACTAGAACCTGGTACCCCACTTCAACCAGGGAAAATTTACAATTCAAACACCCCAATGATATCTACATTAATTAATATATATGGTGGAAGAGTCATAAGGGGTGAAACTATAAAAGACAACAAGAGTGTTATTAAAAATAAATTGATTGAAGCTGCAGAAGATTCTCAGATCATAATCTTTACTGGAGGTACTTCAGTTGGAACTAAAGATTATTTACCAGAGATTGTTAGTGAAGCAGGTACGATCTTAACACACGGGATTGCTCAAAGACCTGGAGCTCCAGTATTAATCGGATATTTAAATGAAACTTTAATTTTTTGCCTTCCTGGTACCCCAGTTGCTGCCTATATTTCCTTTTTAAATATTACAGGTCTTACAATTAGAAAAATGCTTGGTTGTTCTGCCCTTGATCCAAGGACCGAGGTCATAGCTACAATTAGTAAAGATGTACCTGTGTCTGGTCTTGGATATCTCCACTATTTGAGGGTAACCCTTGAAAAATCCCAAGAAGGTTTTACTGCTATTCCCGTTAAATTAAAAGGTTCTGGAATTATCAGTTCATTAACTTTCTCTGATGGAATAGTTGAAATTCCCCCCAATCAAGAAGGATTGAAAAAAGGAGATACAGTTAAAGTAAAATTATTTCCTAAATAACTTTCTAATTAATAATATCTTGCTTGATGTAATTCCGACGACTCATGCATGATCTAAAATATTAAGAACACGGGTAAAAACACTTTTTGGACCTAGAGCTAATTTATTTTATTGGAAATTGTCGAATATCTGTCTTTGTTTATATCCATTGAATATGGTTCCTTGAAATTATAGAAAAAGAATTCAGGCACTTCTGTTTAATTATCTAGATCCTCAATTGAATTAGCGTTTAATTAATATTCTAAAAATAATTGTATTTTATTTTTTATCTCATTTTGGCAATTGAGATTATAGAATAATTTATGTGTAGAAAGTGGGAATACAAAAAGATTTTTCTCTAAGTAACTATAATCTTGAATATTATTTAAAGTTTTCTATGAAAGGAGTAAGGAACTATACACTCTCGATGGAAAAATGTAAATATTTAAATATTTATAATTTCTTGATTAGTACTTAATAGATCTATGATAATATGAAAACGAACTATTCAAATCGTAAATTATATTAGAAAAGATTAATTTCAAAAAATATGGTTGATATGACCAGTGTAATAAATGAAATAAAAGAAAAATTTAAAATCATTGGTAGAACAGAAGAACTAAAACAAATAATATTAGCTCATGCAGTAGGAAAGAATATATTATTAGAAGGGAACGTAGGAGTAGGAAAAACTACTTTAGCTAAAGCAATTGCAGAATATTACAGCACTAATGGTTCTGATTCTAGTAATTCAACTTTTTATAGGGTCGATTGTAGTGAGGAATTATTACCTCATAACCTTGTTGGTTATTTTGAACCTCCTCTTGTTATTGCGAAGGGGTATGAAGAAGATTCATATAAATACGGACCACTAGCCTTAGCAATGATAAATGGTGGATGTTTATTTATAAATGAAATTAATAGGATGCCAGAAAACACCCAAAACTCATTACTTACAGCATTAGATGAAGGAATATTAAAAATACCTAAATTGAAAACAATAAAAGCTCATAAAGATTTTTTCGTTGTTGCTACTCAAAATCCCGCTGCTCATGTTGGAGTCACTGTTTTAGGTGAGGCTTTAATTGATCGATTTGTATGGATTAATCTAGATTATCAAAGTCCAGAAGAAGAAATTCAAATAATCAAGCAGGAAGCAAAAATAGATTCCGAAAAAATAGCGAAGATATCTCAAAGTATTATCCAAACTACTAGAGAGACTGTTTCAATAAGAAGGGGAAGTTCAATTAGAGGTGCTATTGATTTAGCTACATTAATAAGTCAATATGATAACTCTGATAACTCAAGTAATTGGGTTGAGGCGGCTGTAATGGCCCTCTACAATAAAATTGAATTAGAGGATGGACTTACTCAATCTAAAAAAGAGATAATAACTAGCATCGTTTTGGCTGTTTTAAATAAATCGGATTTTCAATAATCGATGATTTCTCTGCGGAGGGATCCGAGGAGATTGAGAAGAATCTGCATGTTAGGCTTACTGAAAGTAGGCAAAATGAAGATGTTTTAGAATATGAGATTGTTAGAAAAAAAAGGAAAAAGGCTGATTATTATAAACACCTTGCTGATACTCTTGATTATCAAACAATTAAAAGATTAACACAGTTAGCAATTTCCTCTGACAACTTAGACGCTGTATTAGGACTTTTAAAAGCAAATGTTTATGCAGCAACAGATATTTTGGACACTGAAGACGGTGTAAGATTTTTCTCTGAAAAAGTTAAAAATCAAGGAGATTTCATGCCAGAAGTTTATTTTTTCATAAGACGTCCAATATCCCCCAAGTATAAATCAATTTTTAGACGTCTTGCTCGTCAAAGTATATTAAAATTATCTTTGAAAATTACAAGTAAAGGAATTAGAGGACAATTTAAAAAATCTGTTCCTTATTACCAAATAGGAATGCCTGAATTTAGTTTGGATGAAACTCTTCAGCATAATCCCTTAAAAATTTATGAAAAAAATATTAACTATAAAGATATATTTGGAATTGTAAGAAAGCGACAAAAACGTAAAATCGTGCTGATATTGGATACTAGTGGGAGTATGTATGGTCGTTTATTATTGAATGCGGCCCTTACGACTTCAGTACTAGCCTATAATATGGAAAAAGAAGATTATGCTGTTGTTCTATTTAACTCAAGAGCAATGACATTGAAAAAAATCAACCAACAAAAATCAACTCTCAAAATTATAGATGATATTTTAGATTCTGAAGCAGTTGGTTTTACTAATATTCAATTAGGTCTTGAAAAAGGATTAATTGAATTGAATAAAACAAGAGAAGAAAGGAAAAGTCGTTTTGGAATTTTGATCTCAGATGGTGTATTTAATAGAGGTAAGAATCCAGTAGAAGTCGCAAAACGGTTTCCAAAGTTGCATGTGATTGGTATGCCGTCTGAAAACGATGCGACTCAAGGAATTAGGACATGTCGAGAGATAGCAGAAGCAGGAAGAGGAAAATTTTATGCTGTAACTAATTATAAAGAAATTCCTAGAGCCTTAATGGAATTATTAACTCATGATTAAAAGATAATTAGCTTCAAGTCTAATTTTTAAAATCTGTAATAGAACTCATACCTTATGCCAATATCAAATTACTTAAAATTATTTTTATATTGTTTTTTATAATATAGTTTAACTTTTTTGTATTTCTCTGAATAATCTTTATCTTTGTTTAAATTAATTAAGGGCGCCAAATCTTCTAGAATTTTAAACTTATAGCCAAAATATTCACTAACTGTATTAGTTTCTATTGCAAAGATCATATTATCAATTATCTTTTTAAATTTCTTTTTATTGGAGACTCCCTTTAAGGAATCCTTAACAATATCTGCAGTTTCTTTAATATATCCCATAAATCATGCTTATATCCTTTTTTTGAACT
>JAHQWY010000082.1 GCA_029856445.1 Promethearchaeia archaeon | reverse complement strand
TATTATGGATTTAGGTTATATTTTCTTGGAAAGATAAATGAAGCTATTGAAGTAATAGAACCAGTATTTAACTTTGGTCAATTATTAGATAATAGAGAAATCATAAGTGTGGTAGGAAATTTTTATGCAGCTGTTAATCAGTCTAGTGGAGATTTAGAAAAAGCTATCGAAACCTTCGAAATTGTGTTAAAAGTCAGTGAAGAAATGGGAGATGAAAGAACTCATGCGGTTATTTCCTCAAATATGTCAGTTCTTGAATCTAAACAAGGAAAATATGATCAAGCTCTGAAACGTCAACAGGCCATATTGGAATTACCAATTGTTCAAGAAGAATTTTTTATAAGAAGTTCTTTGTTGAGTATTATAGCTGAAACACTATTCATTTCAGAACGTTATGATGAATCAAAAGAGTTATGTCAAAATGTCCTTTCAGAAGAAAATATTCCCATGTATTATAAACTTGATTTATTATCTACTCTGAAAAGAATTGCGGGTAAAACAGATTCCCTTGAACTATTAGAATTTGTACGAACTAACCTACCAAGCGACTCTGATTTCCTAGAATCACCAGTAGGTAAAATTTTTATGCATGATCTCCAAGCTATTGGAGGAGAATTACATGGAAATTGGTCCGAATTGATCAAACATCTGGATGAAGAAAGAGAAATTATGATTTTAAACCAATCTATCGAAGAAGCGAATGATATTGAAATTAGGTTAGCTGAAGGATATTTTAAATATTTCCAAGAAACTGGAAATCTAGAATATTTAAACCATGCTTACAACCATTTAGACTTAGCAAAAACTATTGCAATTGAAACTCAAAATTATTTTGATCTCTGTAGATTGGTTATGCTTAAAGGATTGTTAGCGGCAGAAAGTAAATTACCTGACCAAGCAAAACTTTATTTTGAAGAAGCGTTAAAAACCGCACAAGAATTCAATTTATCAAGCCTTGAAAAAGATATAAATACAAACTTAGAACAGTTAAATAGAGGTATAATAGAAAAATCAGCAGGTTCAGTCTTAAGAAGAATGTTTCAAAGATTAACATTCAGAAAGTCTGAGGAGACAAAGTCTAAAAAGAAAAGTATTGTACATACTATTTATTTAGGAACACAAGATTCTGCTTGGGAATTAATTTTACAAAATGAGAAGAGTGGTTCCCGTCAAAATACTAATTACCTCATAGGATTTCATGATCTATGGAATAATATAAGGAAATATGTTTTACAACAACAAGTAAATTATTTTACTGTAAGTAAAGGAGCGGTTTTAATTGAAAATTCAGCTCATTTCCAATTAATTGCGTTATGTGATCATTTAGACTATTTAACCAGATTATCTCTTCAGAACCTCTTACCAGCACTCGAAAATTTTTCTTTTAGACATATTCCAGAGAAATTAGAAGAAGAATCTCTAAAAATTCTAAGTAGTAATATTGGAAAGTTTGTCAAAGTTGATACAAATAAGTAATTTTGTTTTCTCTTTTTGATTAAAATAAAGATTATTATTCGATGAAACTCAAATATTGTTATTTAAAATATCAAACTACAATACAATTGACTAATTTAGATTAGACTAATGAGTGAAACATATCGTAAAAACAGAGAAAAAACTTTCCAAATGATCTCTCTTCTTTACTTCATGATGTTTTTTTGTGGAGGAATTTTACCCGTTAATATAAACAATTTATTGGATTATCTTCCTAAAACAACAAAATTTGGAATAGGAGTAGTCTCAGCAGGGGGTTTATTTACCGGGATTATTAGCATCTTAATATTTGGTTATTATGGAGATAAAATCTCAGAAAAATTATCAAGGAAGAAAATTTTTATCTATACTAATTTTGTATGGATTTTTACATATGGTTTAATTTCTTTATCCTTAAATTATTTTTATTACCTTTTTTTTATTGTAATAGGCGCTATTGGAACTGGGGCTTTTTTACCTCTTGGTTTTTCTATGATTGGAGATTTTTATTCACCCAAAGATAGAGGGAAAAAGTATGGAATGATGTCATTTAATTTAACTTTAGGGGTAGGCATGGGAATTATATTTGGTGGATTGTTGGGAAACTATAGTGGACATTTGGGATGGAGAATCGCCTATGGTGTAGGATTTATACTTTCACTACTGACTTTAATCTTTTATGTTTTATTTGCTTCAGAACCGGAACGTTTACGCTCAGAGCCAGAATTTGAGGATTTTGAAGGTGAAATAAAATATGATTATAAGATAACATTTAGTAATCTGAAGCAACTTTTTAAAATACGTTCAATCAGAGGAATATTATTTTCTGTGTTATGTTCCGGTATAGCTGGTACGACACTCGGGATATGGTCAATCCTTTATTTAACTACCAAAATAGATAGTGAGGATGCCGAATTAATAGTCACAACTATATATATTCTAGCAGGAAGTGGTGCTCTCACTGGGGCTATTATAGGTGGAAGATTAGGGGATAAATATTTCAAATCTGGAAAGATAAAAGGTCGCGTTGTTGTTTCTTTTACCGGTCTTATTGTAGGTATTTCTTTTTTATTAGCTTTTTATTTAATACCATTCTTTACTGAAACAATACTCCAATTGGTCTTTTCCTGGATATTTTTTGTGATAACAGGGTATTTAGGATTTTTTTTTACTGCTTTCACTGCCGGAAATCAATTTGCTATTTATACAGAATTATCACTCCCAGAAGTTAGGAGTACAGCAAATGCGATGAATGGATTGATGGCAAATATGGGGGGCATTATTGGAAATTTGTTGATATCTTCAATAATAGAAAAGAATGAATCATTATTACCTTTCGCTGTTTTCATAGTGTTATTAATTTGGTTATGTGGATCAATCTTTTGGATTTTTCCATACTATTATTATCCCAGAGAATTGAAAAAATGTAGAGATATACTATTAAAACGGAGATTAGATTTAGAAAATAAAAAATAAAAATAAGGATTTTTTTAGTTAAATTTTTAGAATAAGTAGAATTTATTTCTCTTGAAGAACGTATTAGTATTATCCTTTAAATTACTAATGGAATGGTTGTATTGTCGGATATATTTAATGGATCAGTAGATAAGAACCCTAATGAAGAATTATGTGTAGTATACGTATTATATTTTGACGAAAAAAAAGGTCAAATTCCTTTATTAATGTATCCGGATGATAGGTTTAGAAATAATAAAAGATATATGCGTCCAGTCAATTATCATCCCGTTTGGTTCTTAGAGTCTGCAGAACTCGACCATATAGATTTAGAATATAAAGGTTATGCTTTTTTCGGTAAAAAATTTGCGACTAAATCTGATAGACCTAAAAGAAGAGCTGGACTTGAAGTAGAAACCCCTGAAACAATTGTACTAATCGTTTCTTTACCCATTGAATTAGAAATTTTTGGAGATGGGCTTATTCGAAAATTAACTGAGGAACTTAGGAGTAAATTCGAAGATCAATTTTCTAAAGTTATTGAAAGTGAAATCGCAAATGAAAATGTAATTAAAACTCCCAAAGTTCAAGAACGAATAACAATAGGTAAAAAGATTAAAGTATTCATGAGAGAATTAATTGATAACACAATTAAAAATTACTTTGCTAATGCTATTCAAAAAAAAACTGAATCTCCATCATTTAAAACTCAAAAAGCTATATCATATTTTGCTTTAAGAGGATTTGATTCTTTAGTTCTTAACAATTTAAGAGGAGAGGACGCATTCTCGAATATTCAAATATTTGATCCAACAAAACAAGCAATTGAAGCTATCTCAACTACCCTCCCAATTTCAATAAATAATATTAATTTTATTAGTAATAGTCAGGAAATTGAAATTACAGTTCAGAACAATACTGATAAGGAATTAAAAAATATTTATATAACAACAACTCATGTGAAAGAATTTTTTGAAAAAGAATTAATGAGCCTAGAGGTCGAATTCTGGTTTCCTCAAGAAGAACTCTTGTTTGTATCTCCAATTGTACCTCATATTGATGAATATTTATTCACCGTCAATCAACGTGTTGATGATGGGGATTATTTAAAAATTCTTACCCAGAGAATAGATTTAAAATTAATTAATAAAATTTAAAATTTAATATGGAAATTAAAATGTCAGATGATGTGTTAAAAGAAGAAGATATAATTATTAGAAATTATCGTACATCAGATTATCAAGCAACCTTAGAAATTTTACAAAAGCTTAATAAGTTGTATGATATTGGTTTTGATGAAAAACAATGGAGAGAATCTTCTGGTTTAAGACAATTTAAACCAAATTTAAAACGAATAACACTAATTGCAGAATTAAAATCTAATGGCGAAGTAGTGAGTATGGGCGTAATTGAAGCTCAAAAAAATACTATAGGACAGTATGTTGGTCTTTTAGGTAACTGGGCAACAAAAGATGAATTCATTGGTAAAGGTGTTGGGAGACTCTTAGCAGACAGGGCAATTCAGATTCTCCAATCGTGGGGATGTGATTCCATCAGGATCGATCTTCCTTATAAAACTGATAAGAAGCTTCTTGATGTATTTGCGAAAACAGGATTCCATCCAATACTCATAGTACTTGAAAAAAGATTTTAGTTTTTTTAAAGAGAAAGGATTGAATATTTTAATTATAATATAAATCAATAAAGTAATAATTGGAACTTTAGGTGATTTATTGAATGTCTGAAAAAATCTGGCAGAAAGCAGCCCAACTAATTGCTAAAGCAAGTGATGATCTACTGCTTCAACCTAATGAAACATTGGTTGAAATGATTAAATTATTACTTAATGAGGAACAAGCGAAATTTATCTCGAATTTTAGGAAACCAATCCTAACACTAGATCAGTTGAAAGAAAAGACTGGTATAGATGAAGACAAATTATTAAAAATGTTGAATTCTATAATGGAAAAAGGAATAATTATGGATATTCTTAATGAAACTTCTGGTATCATGGAATATCATTTATTAGGTCCTATTCCCTACATATGGGAACATTCTCTTGTAAAAACTAAGGATATAATAATAAAGAGGAAACTCGCGCAAATTCATGAAAAGATGATTAAAGAAGCAGTTGACCGAACCCAAAAAAATTATGCTGGTTTAATTCCCATTTTAAAATCACAATATCCACCTGTTTCAAGAATTATCCCTATTGAAAAGGATATTGGAATTCCTATGGACGAAACGCTGTCGTTTCATAAAGCGTCCAAAATAATAGATAAATATGACACAATCTCTCTTTCTGAATGTCCCTGTAAGCTTAATAATAAACTTATTGGAGATCCTTGTAAAAGTACAGATGATTTACTAAGATGTTTTCATTTTGGAAATACTGGACGTTTTTTCATAGAGCATGGCATTGGTGAATCCGTATCGAAAGAAAGAGCAAAAGATATTTTAAAAGCAGCAGAAAAGGATGGATTAGTTCATAAAGTCTTCCATTACAAATATGATCTCGATAAGGAATTAGAAGCAGTGTGCAATTGCTGTAAGTGTTGTTGTATAGTTTTTCAAAATTATTATAGGGGTATCTACCCATTCCATACCATAACTTCATATATAGTAAGGTTAGATGACTCTAAATGTAAGGGTTGTGGAACATGTATAGAAAAATGCCCTATAGAAGCCAATACTTTATCTAATGGTAAATCTCATATTGATGAGACTAAATGCATTGGGTGTGGTGTCTGTATTCCCAATTGCCCTGAGAATGCTAGGAAATTGGAAAAGACAGGACTGAGAAATGTATATATTCCTCCTCCAAGAATAGTAGAATCAAATTAAATTCAATAAATTTAATTTTATAACTTTTCAAACCTAACTTGGAAAAATCTTACATAACAGATTTTCGTAAATCCGTTAGTTTTTACGCAAAACTTGTAAAATATCGGATTGATTAATTATCTGTTGGAATTAATAATGGAATAATTGTTTGGATATTTGATAAGGTTTCAAGATTCCATATTGTTTCAATTAATTTATTTGCTTTTGAGTGACCTAATATTGGTATAATTAAACTTTTAGCTTTATTTTCAACATCTTGGTGATTCATAGGTCGTTCAGGGAATCCAAGGACGTGTTCGATGAAAATCTCATGATGTTCACCATTTTTTAATATCACTTTTACTAGTGCTGATTCTACTCGGGGCTCTTTTTCTTGATTAGGATCATGGATTAAATTAACATAGTCCATTTTTTTCCTAATTGTTTCAGTGGACATACGTTCATGAGATTGTGCCATGTTAAAGGATAAGTCACCATCCTCTAAAATAACGGCTGCCAAATATCGTAAATTTAATGCTGGCATTGATGCTTCAGAGAAAATTCTTATGTTTCCTGGCATCTTTATTTCAATTCTAACGATTGATGTTCGATCTATCTTTTTTATTAACTCTATTAATCCCTCAATGCTAGGTTGGATTGGGCCACCTACAGGATATCGTTTGTAAGCTACTAAAGGTAACTCGTATTCCACTCCCAAATTATGGATTAACCTATTTAAATCAAGATCCGAATCAATTCCAATGAAAATGGAGCTTAACAACCAGCTTGGTGTTCCTTTAAAAGGATCTTTTACACCTGTAAATCCTTTATGAACCATCAGAGCTGCAGATGCTCCATTTCTTGCTGGCATTCCAGCAAAAAGGAAAGCTTTTTCGACATGTTCTTCATCTCGAATCCAGTTAAAGGAACCTGATGCCTGTTGAACACAATATGCTAAAACATACCCAATTGAACCTTTTGGTAATTTTAAAAGTGATGCTGCCGCTGCTGCAGAACCAAAGGTGGGTCCGACTCCATGAGATGATAATCCTGCTGTACGTAAATTAATCGTTCCCAAAGCTTTTGGTAATCTACAAGCAATTTCATAACCAGTAACAACTGCTTTGAGTATTTCTTCTCCAGATGCTTCTATAGTTTCCCCAATAGATAATACAGTAGATATAATTGAAGGACCGGGTTGCACGAAAGCGGAGGGACAAAAATCATTTATTTCTGCTGCATGAGCAGTTATTGCATTTGTAAAAATAGCATCCAATAAGGTGGTGGTTTGATTTGTAGTAAGTAGATGTGCCGTATCAGCTTTTCCACCATTAAATATAGCAAATTGGCGAGCAAGACGAGAAGCTTTTAATTGTGAACTAACCACCATTGAAGCCAAAGTATCTAAGATATGACGTTTAGCAAGTTCAAGTATATCGTCTGGGATAGTGGAAAATTGACTTTCTGAAATGTACTTAGCTAATGGTTCAGTAATAGACGGGAAATCCAACTGGGATGAAGCTAAATGAGGATCTTTCCTTACCGCTCTAATTAACTTAGCCATTCGGTTATTTTTTGTCTTCTTTTCCTCCATAATCTCAATCTTAAGTGTAGGTGCTGTAAAAAACAGATTTTAATTCAAAATATATTTTCCCATGCAGAGCGTTCCTCATCCATTGGGGCATTGACAATTTCTGGATTTGGTTTGAGTATCATTGTAGTGCGGTTATTCAGTTCATATTTTGGCCAGTTAGGGAGCCCTGGGTGATTCGGGTTACCATTTTTAGCAAATGAAATCCATGTATCCATGACTAAATTTGAAAATGTTTCAAGTTCCTCTATATTATCGCGTCCAACCATTATTTCTGTATTCGGATTTGGAAGGTCATAAGTTCCGAAAATAAATGGTAAATCAATTGTATGGCATGCACCGAGTAAATCCTTATATAATGGTGATTCGAATCCAAATAGATAACAATAAGTATTTTGCTGATTTTGACATTGTGCTTCAGCAGTTCGAATGATTGGTATTCGATATGCTTCATCAGTGTTGATAACATACCCAATTTCATAAGGTTCTATTGACAATTTACCCTTTCTAGCTTTTTTGTAAGTTTCAATTAACTTTTTTGCATCCTTTTCTGTTTTACCGTAGAATTTCATATATTTATTAGTATATCTTAAAAGACTAGCTTCATCAATTTTTTCGTGTCTTTTATGAACTAATTCAATTTGCTTTGCTCGGATTAATCCTCTATTATACACTTTCCTTTCATCCAATGTGTTTCCTATAAGCAAGGGAATATCTTTTGCGAAACCATTGCGAATGGCATCTAATGGTAAAACTGGAATAGTCTTATCATCAATTATGGGTCTAAAAGGGAACAAAATTCGATGTTCTTTCGGATTTAATTTACGGAAAATTTGATGCTGAGCATTATTCAATTCGGTCCAATCTACCTCTCTTAATGAATCGATATCCCCAATCTTAATACCTAATACATCAAACAAGTCTTTTGAAGCTTTCTTGCCTGGTGTATCATCATACGCATAAGGATGTGCTGTACCACTTTGGGGGATTGCTTTGTGGAATAGCCCTTTAGCAGAAGGCATAGCCAATAGTGAAACAACTGCCCTCCCTCCAGAAGATTGACCAAAAATCGTTAGGTTATTATGATCCCCTCCGAAATATCTAATATTATCTCTAACCCATTCAAGAGCACAAATTTGATCTAATAATCCATTATTTTTTGTTAAACCAGGCCAATTAAAAAAACCGAATACCCCTAATCGATAATTGACAGTAACCAGAACAATATTACCTCTCGGTACTATTTTCTTTCCATAACCCACGGTTGCTCCTGATCCAAATACAAATCCCCCTCCATGAATCCATACCATTACAGGTCTTTTTGCATCATCAGCTTTAGGTGTATAAACGTTCAAATATAAACAATCTTCAGACGAATTCTTAAAAACTCCTTGACCCCCATCATATTGAGGAGCATTCTGACCAAAACGACTAGCGTCATAAATATTGTCCCAAGCTTCAATTGGGAGAGGTGCACAAAAACGTAATTCATTCACGGGTGGTTTCGCGTAACGAATCCCCAAAAATGATTGATGATTTGATTCTTGAACTCCTTCAATTTTCCCCAAAGAAGTATTTACTAAAATTCCCATAATTACAAAATTTTCGTTTTAATATATATAAGTTATTTAAATTTTATTAAAATAATTTTCACAAATTTTGTCTATTTTCGTTCGGTTATCATGACACACGTGGTTTTATAAGCGAGAAACCTATCTAACTCATCAGATAATAACGATTTTGAAGAAGAACGAAATGATTAAGGAATTACAAAATTAATCATAATAATAATAAGGGCACACAAATTAAACAAGCTACAAAAGTTTTGGCGAGTTGGATTGGAGAAGCAGATCCAAATTCAAGTAACATTTTTACTTTTCTTACAACGCAAAATAATTCAAAAGAAATTCAAAAATTAAAATTAAATAAAGTAAATAATCTGAAAAAATTTGATGACTTTTTAATTTATAGTGATAATAAGGATATTCAAAATATAGAAAACCAGATCTTTATTTTAGCCGTAGGGGATCGAGGTCTTGCAAATGGAGTATATCATCTATATATGAAGTTAAAGGAACAATAAACACAAGATCCTTTTTCAATTAATTGGAATATTTTCGAGAGTCCATTCTTTGAAACGCGTTGTATGATGGTAAATATGCCTTAAGAATTAGGTGATCTTTCTACTGAAAATTGGACGCTTTCACAATGGAAAGGATATTTTAATAGGCTTCGATCATTTAATTATACCTCAATTATGTTTCTAATGACGGCAAAAGTAATCTATCATCCTGATTATGAAGAATTGGAAAAAAATTCGTGGAGATATGATGTTTACGATGAATTATTTGAATATGCAAAAGATATAGGTCTTGAAATTATTTTATTTTATGTTTTTGATGCGCTTCCCACCGAATTATGGATTAAATTTCCAGACATTAGAGCAGAAATCTTTCTATATCATGGTATTACCCATTGTACCCAAAAAGGAAAAGAAGTTGGAGATAAACTCCTTAAATACTCACTTAAAAGATTCAAAACCATCTCAAGTCATGCATCGATTGCGTTCGAGGGTGGTGGATGTAATTGTGAATATTGTAGGAACAATCTTGCCGATCTGATTGTTGAACACTTGAAATTTATTAAGGAAAACGGAAATTCGGAACGACTCTTTTTTATGACTTGGTTTGCGAATATTAAAGAATATTTTGATGTTCCACCAATTAAAGGGCTCCGTGATCAATTATTTATGAAACTTCCAAAGGAAGTTAAGATTATAGACATAACAAGAAAAACGCTAAAAATGGCTATAGAACAAGGTTACGAAGTATATGATTTTGTATTTTTAATTGATCCCGAAGGTGGTTTGGAAAGTCAAATGATTTTTCCAAAACCTCATGTAAATTTGTTAAAAGAACGAATATCAGATTCAATTCAAGCATTAGGTTCAAATTTGAAAGGTATGGTTGGATATAGGGTATTACCTAAAACACGTTTCATTGATGATTATGCTCTTGGCAGATATCTTTGGAATCCTGAATTAACGGGGAATGATATCATCAGCGAAGTTGCAGGTTTGCTTTCATCTTCTATAAATGAAAAACAGAGCGTTATAACTGCAATTCAATTACTTGAAGATTTTTGGAATAGCTTTGATGGCAATAAATTAAAAGAAAGTAATAAAATTTTAAAGATGGTAATTACACAACAAAAAGAAGTCCTAGAACCATTAAAAAGTATTCAAGAAGCGACAGAAATTTTATATCTACTTTTTCGATATTATTCTCTTGATTCTGAAAGAGTTAAAGATAGAATAGTTCAAAAAATTTATCGATCTATGAGAGAAATGGATACATTCCAATGTTACGCTTCCTATAATGTTTGGGATTACAGATCATTTGAAATGATAAAACAACGTATTGGATGGTGGACAGATCAAGGGATAGGGCTTTTTAATCCGCAAACCTTTCCATGGAACAGTCATTTGAAAGGAAAGTATAATTTGGTTGATACCAAGGAAGATGCATTTCTTTGGATGAAGGGTAAGGAATAGTGATAATAAAACTAAGTTAAGACTACTCCTATGGATGATAGAGAATTTTATAGCTTTTCGAAACGGGATTGAAAGAATCGCAGATACTCCGGTTCGTATACCATCCTTAATCCGCGAATTGTGTCTCGTTTCTTGAAAAGACGAATAACTGACTCAGCAGTGTATTCCATATGCGAATTTGTATAGACTCTTCTCGGGATCGTCAATCTCACTAACTCTAATGCTGGAAATATATTCTCCCCCGTTTCTTTGTCTCGCCCCTTCGATACTGCGCCACGTTCCATCGTTCTTACTGCGGAATCTTCATAAATTGCTGCTGATAACGTTTGAGCAGGCCATTGATCTCTCTCGAGATGAGGTAGAAATTTTAGAGCATTAAGAAAAACTCCATGTCCGCCAATAGGTTTTACAACAGGAACATTTTCTTTCATCAGTAACTCACCAAGATATCGTACTTGGTTTATACGATATTTAAGATAATTATAATCTGTGGATTCTCTCAAACCCCGAGCAACAGCCTCCATATCCCTCCCTGCCATACCGCCATATGTATGTAAACCCTCATAAACAACAACCATATTTCGAGTAGCTTCAAAGATTTCCTTATCATTTGTAGCGAGGAAACCACCAATATTGACTAAACAATCTTTCTTTGCGCTATAAATGCAGCCATCAGAATAGCTCATCATTTCTCTCAAAATATCAATGATCGGAGTATTCTCATATCCTTTTTCACGTTCTCGAATAAAGAATGCATTTTCACTAGAGCGAGTTGCGTCATATATAATTTTTAATTTATAATCATTACAGAATTCTCTTAATCTTCTTAAGCTTTCCATGGAAACGGGTTGACCTCCTGCCATATTAACATCCATTTCCACATTTACAAAAGAGATTTTATCTAATCCGTAGTCATCTATATATTTTTGCAATTTATTTAAGTCCACATTTCCCTTAAAAGGATGTTCCTTCTCAGGATCATGCGCTTCATCAATAATCATATCCACCATTTTTCCACCAGGGAGTTCGACATGTAATTTTGATGTAGTGAAATACATATTTCGTGGAACTATTTGCCCAGGTTTAACAAGATAGCTGTACATAAGGTGTTCAGCTCCCCGTCCTTGATGGGTAGGAACTATATATTTGTAACCTAAAACATCTTGTACTGCTTTTTCAAGATGGTAGAAATTTTTTGCTCCAGCATAAGCCTCGTCGCCTAAGAGCATACCACTCCACTGATAATCAGACATAGCGGAAGTACCAGAATCAGTTAACAAATCAATAAACACATCTGCTGATTTTAACAAAAATGTGTTATA
>JAHQWY010000441.1 GCA_029856445.1 Promethearchaeia archaeon | reverse complement strand
TGAATAAATTTTGATGTATAAAATGTCTTTTTAGTGTTAGTTTCTCCATATAACAATGTATGGTGACCAATGAGATCATTAAAATCTAAATTTTCAGGAAAAATCATAAAATCAATAATATATGGTCTTACTCTTCAAAAAAGTCTTCTCTACTGATATCTGCTTTCCTTAATGCTAAGAGAATTACGAAACCTATAACACAACCAGGAATACAGCTAGCTGCAAATAAACCCCACCAAGTAAATATAGCTCCAATCCCTCCTGTGGGTGTAATTAATTGAGCTATAGTCCCTCCAATAAAAATAGTCCCAATTGGTTCAGAAAGGGCAGCAAGATCTACATATTTAGGTGTTCTTTTCCATAGATAATAAGCAAAAATTCCAACAACAATCGCTCCACTCATCCCTCCATGGAAAGCATGAATTGTACCTATTGCTAATGAAAATCGGAGTGCTGCTATTATAGTAGCAGTAACTAATGCATAGATTGGACCAACTAAAACACCCATGATTGCATTTACAACGTGAGCAAAAGGATTAATTTTCGCTCCAAATATTGTGATATAAGCAAATGGATTTAAATAGCTTAATACGAGTCCAACTCCTACCATAATAGCTGTAGTTGAAATTCTTTTAGTAACAAGAATCTGGGATACTTTGCTTTCACTTGATTTAATATTACTCATAATCGTAAAACCTACGTTGTTGTGTTGTTTTTACTAAATAAGTTATATTAATTTAAAAGGTTTAGGTTATCACTTTAAAGCTGTTCGATGATTAATTTGAGTTTTTCTATCATATCGACCGAATCTTTTCCAAACAAACGGATCATTGGTTCTTTACCTATTGATCCTTTATCCCATATAATATCTGGGATCCTTCCTTCCTTATTTATACTTTCTTTTATTAACCATTGCATGGTAGAAAATTCTTTAATTCTTGTTTTTTTAGGTTCCTTTTCACGTTGAATTTCTTTTAAATCTAAATTTGTATTTTTCTGAATATCTCCTATTAATTCAGGACTATATCTTAAATTCATAACAAAATTAACCGAATTATCGAATGTTTTTGCTGAAAGAAGTAATCTAGCAGTATGTTCAGCAACCCCAAATTTGATATCACCAGCAGCTTTGGGCACACCATTAACGATTGTTATTCTTCCATCAATTCCAGCAATATCTTCTTTTACTTTCGCATTTTTTAGTGCTCCTGCAATATTTGTTCGTACCTCAGGAATTAAACTACAAAATTTCTTTATTTTAATGAAATTATAAATTTCCCTAATTTGATTTATTACTTCTACCTTTTCTTCTGAGCGTAAAGATTCCGTGAGCTTATTGTTTTCCATCAAATCTATAAGTAATATAAATTTATTTAACTTATCGGTTATTCATACATTTTAAGGTAGAGTACACTTTTATGATAAAAATAGGAGATATAACTATTAATCCAACTAAGATAGTTTGTTTAGGTACTAATTACATGGATCATGTTGAAGAAACTGGCTTAGAAGTACCAGAAGAGCCATTACTCTTTCCCAAAACCCTAAATTGTTTAATAACAAATAACCAACCCATTATATATCCAAAATATTTGTATAATAATAGAAAATATAATAGGGTGGATTATGAAGTGGAATTGGCGTTTATTATTAAAGATAGATGCAAAAACGTATCTTCTGACAAAGTTTATGATCATATCTTAGGATATACTGTCTTTAATGATATTACTGCCCGTAAAATGCAAACAAAAGATATAGTTTCACAAAAACCTTGGTTTCGATCTAAATCTTTTGATACATTCGGACCAATTGGCCCAGTAATAAAAAATACTGATGAAATTAGAGATCCTCATAGTCTCGATATTGAATTGAAGGTTAATGGTGAGATAAAACAAGCATCGAATACTAAATATTTACTATTTAAGATCCCCGAGACTTTAGAATATATTACGAAATTATTTACAATGGAACCCGGGGACATAATTGCTACAGGTACCCCTGGGGGAATAGGACCTGTTAATCCTGGAGATATAATCGAAGCAACTATAGAAAATATTGGTATTCTTACAAATGAAGTGATTTTAGAAGGAGAAGAAAAATAAATTATGAAAATAGGTAATACAGACATAAATCCAACGAAAATTGTATGTATAGGGAGGAATTATATCGAACATGCGAAAGAATTTGATACGCCCATTCCAAGTGAACCTGTTTTTTTTGTAAAGACTATAAATTCATTAATAGCTAATGGAAAATCCATAATTTATCCAAGAATTTTATATGAAAATGAAGAATTTAATAGAGTAGATCATGAAGTAGAACTTGCTTTGATCCTATCAAAGAAATGTAAAAAAATTTCAGCAGAAGATGCTTTTGATTATATTTTAGGTTATTCTATATTTTTAGACATAACTGCCAGAAAAATGCAAATTTATGATCGGAACAAAAATTTACCTTGGTACCGTAGTAAAAATTTTGATACGTTTTCTGTCATTGGCCCTCAAATAGTTCCTCTTAAGGAAATTGAAGATCCCCATAATCTAAACATAGAATTACAGATAAATGGTAATGTAAAGCAATCATCAAACACAAAATATATGATTTTTAAAATTCCACGATTAATGGAATATATATCAAGTTTTTTGACTCTTGAAAAAGATGACATCATCGCTACAGGTACACCAA
>JAHQWY010000081.1 GCA_029856445.1 Promethearchaeia archaeon | reverse complement strand
AATTTTCAATATTTCAGCTTCCATAGGATCCGCATTAGGGTTAGCTGCGCCTCCCACGTGAAGTTTAGGAGGATGTTCAATTTCATGACCATTAATGGAACCTTTATCGACCATCTCCCTTACTAGTTTTATTAATGTTGCTGAATCTAAATCAAAGACGGGTTTGGTTTCTGGACAATCGCCTAACGCTGTATGGTCACCCGTAAGTGAAAGAACATTATGTAAACCTAACGCTTGAGCACCCATAATTTGCCCTGCGATTCCGATTTTATTACAATCTCTTACTGTTAGTTGCCACACACATTCTAAACCAGTTTCTCTTTGAATAATATGAGATGCTGCCATCGAATTAATAGTTACTATTGCTAAGGGGCTATCAGTTACATTTGCTGCAACCACATAAGGTGCCATTTCTTTTGCTTCTTGTATCGTGTGTGAAAGATCGCATGTTTTTTCTGGTTCCAACTCTCCAGTTAAGACGAATTCCCCCTTTTCTATCATTTCACCTAGCTTTGAATATACTTTTTTTTCAGCCATCCCAATTTACCTCCATACTACTTCTCGTTGATGACCTGATTCGCTCCAATCTACTGGATCTCTCAACTTTGTAAATAGATCCAGTCTTCCTATTTCTTTTAATCGGTTATAAATTAACACCCAACCACAATCCTTTTCATAATTCCCAACTTCACACTTACCACGTACCATTCCACCACATGGTCCATTCATAAGAGATTTAGCACATGTAGTAATGGGGCAAATTCCACCAGTTTCATTCAATAGACAATCACCGCATCCACGACAGCGCATATAAAATCTACCAATCCTTTCAGTCATGCCCATAAATTCTGTATTCGTGCCAATAAATACAGGAATTTCTGGATGTTTTCTTTCAAGAACTTGAATAATGCTTGCCACCCCTAAACCACAACTTAAGGTTAATATTGCATCTGTTTGCCCTAATTCTTCATCAATCTTGCGAAAATCTTTCATCATTACTCTATTATCACAGACTTCTTCAGGAACTATGACGGTTATTATTTCAAATCCTTCTTGTTCCAATTTCTCTGCCATTTCTTTCGCCCCTTCGGTACCACCAGTTTGACACATCGCAGCACAACTGGCACAAGAAACAAGAGTAATCTTCTTTGTGTTTTTTAGTGCACCCAAAACCTCCTCAAAAGGCTTTTTCGTTGTTATTATTGTCATTTTCTAATTCAATCTTATATTTTTAATTTTCATTATAATCTTTAATTATTGAAATTAATCATAATATTTATTATTTTGAGTTATAAAATGTAATGTTTTCGAAAAGAAAAATATTAAAAACAAAAATTTAAAAAGCTATGAAACAAAAATTTCAGTGATCACGGTTTTAAGGGCAGGTGGCTTATCGAGTTCTAACATCTCGCTTGTCTTTACTGACCTATTTAGGGCCTGCCAAATTTCCGAATTTTCTCTTATGGCTTTTGTAAAGCGCGTTAACTTCTGCAATGCGGGATATGACCGACCTTTAATGACATAACAAGCTAAAAATGGTTCAATTGGATTTATTAAAATGGTATTTTCACCGATTCTAATACGATCAATAGACTTCGAAAAGATTTCGCTACTGAATGTGTTGAATGCTGACATAAATGAGCTAAAAAGGTCGTTATAATCCCAATTTGCTATAAATGGGTGATTGAAATAGGTAACACCGCTATTATCCATAATAAGGAGTAATATAGGTTCCTCATTGATTAACTCAGGAGTTTCTATCTCACGTTTTCTAGATAATCTTTCAATAATTTTATCAATAGAAGCAAGCTTGATCCGCTCCGACATTGGTGCATTTTCCTTTTTAAGGTTTTCCCATTTTTTTTGACTTTCAAGCAAGATATCATGTTCAGTGGAAATATTTTCAGCTAACAAGTTAAAACCACGTATCTCTGCTATCCGTTGAGCTTCTGTCATAAATTTCTTTGCAGATTCAATCTTCATTTCGATGAGAGCTACTTTTGCTTGTAATAACTTCCCTTCGGCTAAAAATCTATAAGAATGTTGTTTTTCTGAATAATTAAGCAATCGCGTAATTAGTGAATTAATTTCTGCCAATATTTCAGGATTATTGTAGAAGGATAATTCCTCTAGGAGAAGATCGCACAGAGCAATAATAGATTGATGATATGATGTAGGATAAGCAATTTTGTCTTCTACAATTTGATATAATAATTTTTCAGCATCAGCACGATTACGTCGTCTATTACTTGCTTTCAATTCTAATGCTTTTGCCAAAAGATATGCTTGGTTATTGAGTCTATTTTCTGTTTGATCAGCGAGTTCCTTTAATTGTACTACGTACTGATGTGTTTTATCATAGAACTCATATTCATAATTTAACAAAAATAATTCAAAAAGATGATTCCCCATTTCAAAGAGGTATCCAATCTTTTGGGAAAACGTTAAAGCCCGTTTAAGATATTCTTCAGCATTTTCATAATCATTTTTAATTCTATATGCGTCCCCAATAGCCGAAAGAAGCATTGTTAATATATGTATACTATTTGTTTTCTCTGCAAGTGGAATTGCTTGTTTTAAATGCCTTAACGATCGGTCAATTTCCCCTTTCACCTGGTATATTCTTCCTAAAAAAACAGCTATATATAATTTATCCTGATTTCCTAATTCTTTTATCGATAAAGCTTTCTTACAGTATTCTAAGGATTGATCAATATTCCCACTATATAGATGGACACCTGCAATCAAAGTAAAGCTTCCTGCTATACGCATTTGAAAATTCAATTCTTTTGAAAGGCTCAAAGATTTTTCTCCATAATCTAGAGCTATATCATATTGCCCCAACATCATATTTGTAAAACCAAATACTATCTGCATAGTTATCACCCCAGATTTATTTCCTAGCCTTTTCCATAATCGTAAACACTGTGTCGCTGACTTTAATCCTTTAGTATATTCATTTGTTAAAAGGTATATGAGAGATCCCGCTTCTAATAAATGAGCTTTTAGTTTAGAAATTTCTGTGGAAGATATATCAGTTAGGGAACTAAATAAGTTTTCAGCTTTTATTAAAAGATCTTTAGCCTTATCAAATTTACTGTTAAAAAGGCTCTCAGATGCGTTTAGGATGAGAGCTTCCACAGACTCATAGTCTTTACCCAGTTTTTGACTCATCTGATAGGTAGTTTCACCAACTTTATCGGTATATGAACTCACCATCCAACCTTTTAAAATAAGTGATGATAACCGTTCCTCTGGTGTAAGGTTATCCTTTTTCTCAAAATTAGTAATTATTTCAAGTGCTTCCTCCTCTTTTCCTTCAAATATTAGTTGTTCTGCTCGGACCAATTCTTCTGGCATTAACTTTAGCATCTTTTTTCAAGTGAAATTAATTGGATTTAACATAAAGGAAGATAAAGTTGTTTAAAAGAGTTTGGCAAAATATTATGAATTAAATCGAATAGGATTGAAATTTAATATCTTAGTTAAAAAGAAAAGGTTAAAAAAAATTAGAATTTAAAAAATTCGTTCCCATACCAATCGCTCTGTCTTGAAAGGATCGTCTACTAATTTTACTTCAGTGCCAAAGAACATTGTAGATCGATTTTTAAGGTCATAAGGATTCCATTTGGGAATGCTCTCATGGTTAGGATTTCCGTCATGCGCAAATGAAATCCAAGAGTTCATCATCTTTTCACTTAAAATGCCGGTTTCTTTTGTTTTTTTCGGTGTAATTCCTCTTGCTTTATCGCCAAGTGTTCCAAAAACAAAAGCAATTTCGAGTACATGACAAGCGCCTAATTTACCACCCATTTCAGGTGATTTATATGTAAAAAGATAAGAAAAGACGTTAGGTTGGTGTTTACATTGAGCTTCTGCTAATCGTATACCAGAAATTCTAAATCTGTAATCTGTTGATATTGCGTCCAAAATTCCCTGGGGGTCTGTGGGCAGAGTACCCTCCCGTGTTTTTTTGTAGGTCTCGATTATTTTCCGAGTCATAGATTCATCTTGATTAAAAAGACTTATCATCCTATTTGTTCTTTTAAATAAACCCTCTTCATCCAGAATTTCCCTTGGAGGTCTTATGGCTGTATATAATTTCGTTTCATCCTGATTTGTACCTACTATAAGTTCCACATCAGAGGCGAAGCCTTCCCGAATCGCTTCAAGTGGATGTTTTAGTAATGTTTTACCATCGATATAAATGCCATATGGAAAATTCCTACCCTTTGCACGAGCATCTAATTCCATTTTGGTTTGGACTTCCACTATTTTTTGTGTTGGTACTTTTTTTAATGCTTCAATATCGAGCTTTTTTATACCTAGCTCAGTCATGATATGTTCAGCTCCTCTAACTCCACGTTTAGGATTAAACCAGCTAGGATGAGCAGCTCCACTTTGAGAAATTACCCGATTAAACAATCCTTTTGCTGGAGGCATAGCCATTAAAGTAGAAACTGCTGCTCCACCAGCAGATTCACCAAAAATTGTCACATTGTTCGGGTCACCCCCAAAAAGCATGATATTATCTCGAACCCATTGAAGCGCTGTGATTTGATCTAATTGTCCTAAATTCGCAATTTCATCTTGAATGAAAATATAACCAAATATTCCAAGACGATAATTTATTGAAACGATAACTGCATTACCAAGTTTTGCCAAATGCGTTCCATCCGTTCTTGAACCACTACCAAAAGAAAAACCTCCACCATGTATCCAAAATAAAACGGGACGCTTAGTATCATCGATTTCCGGCGTCCAAACGTTTAAAGTTAAGCATTTCTCTTCATCTTGTAATGGACGTGGTTGAGGTGTAAAAAACGACTCTCTCTGGGGAACATCGGGACCGAATTTTGTACAATCGAGTACTCCGCTCCAAGGATTTTTTCGGATGGAGGGTTTGAATCTGAGTTCTCCGACAGGTGGTTCTGCATACGGAATCCCTTTGAATTTTTTTATCCCAAGTCTTTCATACCCTTTAATTTTTCCCTGTTTGGTGTCAATAATTATCTCGTTCTCCACTATTATACCATCTCTTTAATTTATTTTATAATTCTATCTTTCTTAAGCTTATTAATTATTCTCATTTAGAACTTCAAATCTTTAATAACTCTGTGATCAGATTAATTTTTGAACGAAATCATTTATGCTTTCAAATGCTTTCCTACTCTCAGGCAGATCATCTCCAAAAGTTTGAAAAACATGGGTCATGTTTTCATAAATTTCAAGTTTAACCTCTACTCCAGCTTTTTTTGCTCCATCGGCTAAAGAGTTTGAATCATCTACTAATGCTTCAATGCCTCCTGCCTGTATTAATAATGGAGGTAATCCTTTCATATTAGCAAAGATGGGGGATATCAACGGATTATTAAGGGATTCTTTCTGAGCATATGATCTTGCCATATTAACTAATCCATCTTTTATTAACGGCTCAAACTTTTGGTTTTCAATAATTGATTTTCCACTTCCCGTAAGATCTGCCCATGCGGACATCAAAATTGCTCCTGCTGGAAGTGGTAAATTTAACTCTCTTAGTTTTAACATAGTTGCAATTGCTAATCCGCCGCCTGCTGACTGACCACCAATAAAAATCTTTTTCGGGTCGAAGCCATTCGATAATAGCCATTTGTATGCTTCGATTGAATCATTTAAAGCTGCTGGGAATGGATGTTCTGGTGCCAAACGGTACTCAATACTTAAGCATCGTAAATTTGTAGCTCGCGAAATCTGATATAGTATCAGTCTACTGCCTATAAAAGTACTCATGATATATCCGCCACCAAATAAATTCAAAAACACTTGATCTTCATGAGCTCCAGGAACGGAAATCCATTCAGCAGCAATATTGCCAATTTTAAATTGATCGATTTTTATATCCATAGGGATTTTTTTTATTCTTTCTTCTCCCATAATCTTTGAAGTATATCGATTGAGCTCTAACATAGTTTTTGGATCTAAATTTCCTGAAGCAATATCTCTAAGCTGGATGCCTTTTTGAGTCGCAAATTCTCGAGTTATCTTTCCTCTTACCTCAAAACGTTCTTGTATTAATTTACCAAGTTCCTTATGAACTTTTGAGATTTCTTCATATGCCACTTTTACTAACCAAATTTAATGATATTTATTATATATGAATTTAAAACTCATTAAATTGTTTATGTCGTTTTATCATTTTGGTAATTTTAGTTATAATATAGAAACAGGGGGATATTTTATGCAAAAATCTCATTGATCACCGTTTTAAGGGCGGTTGGCTTATCGAGTTCTAACATCTCACTTGTTTTGACCGATTTATTCAAAGCTTGCCAAATTTCTGAATTTTGTTTTATTGTTTCGGTAAAGCGCATTAACGTCTGCAATGCGGGATAAGATTAGTTTCATTCAGTAGATCCTTAACAATTTTGTAATTAAAGTTTTAATTATATCTCTCTCTATTAAGTATTAAAAATAGGAAAAAAATCATGTCGTTACTAAATAGAGATAAAATGAGACCAGATGTTCTAGAAATATTGGATGAGGGTCAAAAAATTTTGATGCAAGCTACTACAGAGTTTCTCAAGCAGGATGAAAACAAAAAGGTGAATTTTGAAGCTCTTTTTATGAAAATGATAGAAGTGAATAAAAAAATAATCACACGCGCAGCGAATCATGAGGGTTTTTTGGAATTCAGTTATGAAATGTTATCATATGAAGAAATGGTTTTATTAGCTAAGTATTTGAGGTTTACTTCAGATTTTACTGCGGATATAAGATTGAAAGAAGCACCGATTCCAGAAGATATCAAAATTGAAGCTGTTGATGCTGGAGGGGTACCCGCAGAATGGCAAACCATACCAGGAGCAATAGAAGAAAGAGTTTTGTTATATTTTCATGGCAGCGCAATGATTATCATGTCACCTAAGACTCATAGGCGTTTAACTGTAGAAATAGCAAAAATAACCAATATGCGAGTGCTTAGTGTTGATTACAGACTTGCACCGGAAAATCCGTTCCCAGCAGGATTGGAAGATTGTACTGATGTGTATAAGTGGCTTTTGTCAACAGGAATTAAGCCCGAAAATATTATCATTGCTGGAGATTCTGCTGGTGGAAACCTGACTCTTGCAAGTTTATTAAAATTGAAGGATGATGGCATTTTATTACCCGCTGCTGCAATAGTACTTTCACCTGGTACTGATAGTACCGAAGAGAGCAAAACCTTCTATGAAAATGCTGAGACTGATGCATTGGCCTCTGGAGGAATTCTTTGGTGTATTACTGCATATTTAGCAGGAAAGGATCCTTATAACCCACTAATTTCTCCCGTTTTTGGTGATTTGAAAGGTTTACCACCTCTTCTTATTCAAGTAAGTAAAAGTGAAATCCTCTATGATCATTCAACTCGCTTATTTGAACGAGCTAAGATTGCAGATGTAAACGTAACATTGCAAGAATGGGATAATATGCCTCACGTTTTCCATTTTTATTTTGACCAGTTGCCTGAATCAAGGGAAGCTATAAATAAAATTGGAGATTTTGTCCAAAAGATATTTAAAAAGGAATGAAAAACAAACAAGTTAAATACTTTTTTGATTCAATAAAATTTAAAATTTTCTTTATATTTAATAATTAATTAATGAAAAATGAGTAGATTGTTGAGATTAACTTGTAGTACCTCGAAACCTCATCTACTTGGAGGAGTGTAAAAAATGAAAATAACATTTCCGGAATCGAAAATATACCGGCTCAAGGAGATCAATATGGAAGTCTTTGAACAAGGAGAGGGCTTTCCACTAGTATTAGCTCATGGTTTTCCTGAGTTAGCATATTCATGGCGATTTCAAATTCCCTTTCTGGCAGAAGCAGGATATCGGGTTATAGCACCAAATCAACGCGGTTACGGCAAATCGGATAAACCTAACCCCGTTGAAGCTTATGATATGTCTCACCTTTGTGGTGATTTGGCTAGTTTACTTGACGTCCTAAACCTGGAAAAAGCGGTATTCATCGGACATGACTGGGGTTCCGTAGTTGTTTGGAATATGCCTTTATACCACCCTGAAAAAGTAGCGGGTGTTGTAGGAATGAGCGTACCCTTTTCTCCGAGAGGAAATTTCGATCCTGTCCCTGCAATGGAGCAGTTCCTGGGTTCTGAGAATTACATTGTTCATTTTAACAGGAAACCTGGAGTAGCTGATGCTGCTTTTGCTGCCAAACCTAAGCAATTTTTTACCAACGTTTTCCGCCACAAGCAATGGGTCAGGGTTACTCAACCTCTCCCGGGAAATCGTCCCGGCCCGGCTCTATCCCTAATGAGCATGCTAGAGATGGAAGATCCACCAGGTGAACCTCTCATGTCTGAAGAAGAAATGGATGTGTTTATAACTGCATTCAAAAAAGGGGGATTTACCGGACCTATCAATTGGTATCGAAATATTTCTCGCAATTGGGAAATTTCCGCCAACCTTCCACAAAAAATCGACGTCCCATGTGCTATGATTCACGGGACCTACGATATCGTACCCAAAGGAAGAGAAGTATCGAATTTTATCCCGAATCTGGAAAGCATCACGCTAGATTGCGGACACTGGATTCAGCAGGAAAAAGTCGATGAAGTAAATGACTTTTTAGTTGACTGGCTGAAACGGAACTTCCCATCGTGAAAATTGGTTATCCTCAATAGGTTAAAACAATAGAAAAAAAGTAAATTAAAAATTATTCTTATGAATCACTTTTTGTTCGTGTTATTTTGAAAACTACAGGATTATTCGGATCTGGACAACAAAGCATCGTCGTATCCTTATCTTGGGACCAAGGAAAGGAACCATCAAATCTTAATGTGGTGATAGACGGATAAATCGAATGATACGCAGACTGGCAAATTTTACTGATATCATCAGGATATTTAAACGTATCACCAACTTTATGCCCCAAAGGACATTCGCCTCTTTCGAGGATTTTAACAATCTCTATAGAAATTTCATTCATTATGTTTCCACCTTTTTTTGATATATAATGTAATGTTTTCAGTAATTAAACTATTTCTTATCTTAAAGAGGTTGAATTGGCAGACAGCCCATACTTGAAATTCCTTATAAATAGGATTTTTATCAAGAAAGAACTAAAAAAATATTAGAAAAACAAAAGAAACCCATAGAATGTTTTTTTATACTCTTTTGTATTTTCTTTATTATGAAATCTTCAGAAAATGTTGGATGTTTCTATTGTTCTGAATATGCTAAAGTGGTTAAAAGCTACCCTATAATTTTTGCTTCTAAAGATGAAAATTCCTTTACTCCTCGTTGTTTCCTTCACTGGAAATTTAAATGCAGTAAATGTGGAGTTTTAACACATTTTAATGGAATATCATGGTGTTCTAAATGTAAGGAATTTACATGCTTAGACTGTGTAGAAGAAAAAATAGTACGAAAAAGATTCCTAGTTTATGATTATTATTATAACATTCCCTGCAACAAATGTGGGGAATTCAATCCTGCTTTAGATTTTGCTGAATATAATGGAACACATCCTTTTCAAATCAAGGATCTTCAACCAGAAGAACAGATAACCATATGGATACCCAACAATAAGGAAAAAATCGAATCTCAAGAGAAAATCCGTAAAATTTCAGGTGTGGAGAGAATTCTTTCTCTTGGAACACATCCTACTATTGAGAGACTTGAAACTCCTATTGAATACTCCCCAGAATCTACATGGGACGTTCTAGCGCCTTTTTGGGCAACGGTTGAAGAAGAGAATTACCATCATAAATACATGATTTTACCTGAAGTATATCGTATGCTCAACGTACAGAAAGAAGAAAAAATCTTAGATATTGCGTGTGGCAAGGGAGATATAGCGAGAGATTTAGTAAGAAATGGAGCGAAAGTAACCGGAATTGACATCTCAAAAATGCTTGATTATGCTATTGAAAGAGAAGAAAAAGAGAAGTTTGGTGTTATTTATTTAAAATTAAATGCTGAGAATTTAATTGATAGATTCGAAAGAGCTTCTTTTGATAAAATAGTTTGTAACATGGCTTTAATGGATATTGAGAATTATAGAACTGTAATACAACAAATATCTTTTATTTTAAGGGAAAATGGAATTTTCGTGTTTAGTATTACCCATCCCGCCTTTGCTTTACCAACTAGCACAAGAGTCAGGATCCCGGAAGATAGCCAAAGAAATGAAGATGCGATAAGAATTTTCTTAGATTATTTTGATGAAAGACCTACATTAACTAGTTATGGAACTAAGCCTCCTAGGAACATACCTACAGTTATATTCCCAAGACCTATAAGCTCTTATCTTAATGAATTAATAAAAAACAACTTAATCGTTAGGGAGTTGAGTGAACCAAAAGCCTCAGAAGAATTAGTAAAAAAATTTCCAAGAAATGCATACTTATATGATGACATTAGACCTTATTTTTTAATTGTAAAAACGATAAAAAAATCAGATTTTTAGTGATAGCACCACTGAACTCCCTGAACTATAGAAAAATAGGCTCGAGGGATATTAAATTTCTTAATTTTTTAAAGGAATTTTCATTGAAATCAGACGCGGAATTTACCTTTCCATACCTTTTAATAACTCATTGAGTTCTAACATTTCACTGGTTATGGTCGAAGCTATAGTGAATATATTCGCAATCTATAAATACAACATAAAATTTACAACTATTATTAAAATCTAAATCAAAGACCAAATGAAAGGGTTTTGAAATATATGGGATTTAAAGGTAAAGTAGAAAATTTCTATAAGATGTTAACACATCCTAAAGTTGTGAAATTTTCTTGTAAAGGGGCAACATTTGTTTGGATTTCAAGTGTAGTATTAGCTATTCTAATTGGCCAATTAGATCCTGCGGGACCATCTCATGATCCAGCTGGTTTTAATATTTTAATCAATTATATAAGCGACCTAGGTAACCTTGACTTAACTCCAATGCCTATAATTATTGATTTTGGTATGATGCAAACCTCTATCCTAATGATTCCCGTCTCATTCTACCTGAGAGAAGTATTGTCAGGCGATAAATCAAAAAAGTTAAGAATAATGTTAGCGAATTTAACCTTATTATGTATGCTAGTTGCTATGTGTGGATTATTTCTGACTGGTGTAATTTCCGAGGATGTTGGGGAAAAATTAGATAGTATTATAGGTCCACCTTTTCCTAATTATTTCTGGCATGATATTGTAGCAGATTTTGCATTTATCTTTTTTATGATTAGTGGAATTTTAGTTGCATCACAATTTATTATATTTCCTGATATCTTAGAAATCCAAATTGGTATAAAGCATACTCTTACTGTACGAATATTATTAATGATAAATACATGGATCCTGACCCCAATATTTTTTGGTTTCTTTTATACCGTACCGTACCTTTGGTATACTGATGCTTTTTGGACTTTTTTACCATTGTGGAAATGGGCGCCTTTTTGGGAATGGCTCCTCATGTTTTCACTGTCTGCTTGGATACTTTTGGTGTCAAATCTACTACTAATAAAATCATTGAATCGAGAATTAGCTAGTAGTAAATAAATACAATTTTGATTTATTTTTTTCCAAAGGAATTTTCATTGAAATCAGACGCTGAATTTACCTTTCCATTCGAATTTCATAGAGAAATGAAGTACATATTAAAAAACTCTATCGTTCAATGTAAATGGAATTAATCCTATGCTCAATTGTAAGATTTATAAAGTATAAAATTATGTCAGGGATTTCATTACCAAGGTTCAACTTTCAATTTCATAATTTTCTCAAAATGTTTTGTGTTTCTGGTAATTATAGGAAGATCTTTTTCAATTGCCATGGTCGCAATAAATATATCCATCTCATTTATTATATCTCCTCTTTTCTGCAAATCTGATCTTATTTCACCATAAATTTTGCTATGAACTAATTCAAATGGAATTATTTTAATGGTGTTTAGTAATTTCTCTACAGCTTCCATGTTATCTTGTATTCTTGAAGACAAAAAAGCACCATAATATAATTCAGCAGCATTTATTGAAGTTGTATAAAGGATCATGTGCTTTTCAAGTAATTTTGATATCATTTTAACTGCTTCATTATTATTTCTTAAAAAGCTAATTAAAAGGTCTGTATCTAATAGCACCATAGTTTAAGTTACCTTCGCATTTTAGCTTGCTCTCTATTTTTATATATTAATGATAAAATATTATCTATTTCTTCATTGGAGCCTTTCCAACTTCCTCTTAACTTCATGATGTCCTTTTGCTTAGGTTCAGACAGTAATCTTAGGATCAAGTCATTAAATGATTC
>JAHQWY010000440.1 GCA_029856445.1 Promethearchaeia archaeon | reverse complement strand
AAGAACTTGATGAAATGCGCCTAATCAAAAAAACTCTTGATCCCTCTCTAGTTTTAAATTATGGTAATATTGTTAATTTTAAAGCAGAGGAAGAATAGGCCATGAAAATTATTTTAGAAAGTTAATTTTTAAAATATAAAAAATAGGGACGAAAAAATCGAATTTTTACGCCAAAAACGCAAATATTTAAGGAGTATTAGAATATTTCATGAATCATTATGAAATACGATAATAAAGGCAATCTGCAAAATCGTAATTAAATACCTTCTCAAATCTATAATAATTTTTTCAGTCAAGATTTATTAAAAATAAAAATATTTAAGGAAAATTATTACTAGAGTTCACACTTAGATTCATTCTTTTATACTCAATAAATGTTAAGTTCTAATTGAAGCTTGGACAATCATTACATAGGTGAGAAATTATAAATACAATAGCATGTTCAAAATCTATTTGTGAAGGAATAGATGAGGAATTTGAAGAAGAATCTTTCTTTGAAGAACATTTCTGGTACTTCCTTATACCAGCAGGGATAATTTTAGCACTCTCAATTTTCATAGAAATTGCTTTTGAATTGATAGTCATTGATCAAACCTTAGCTGTTGTATCAATTTTTCTTTCAAGTTCAGGTGTAATAAAGGAGGCATTCGAAAATATCAAAAATAAGAAAATTACGGCAAATCTTTTAATGATTGTTGCAGCTGTTGCTTCGTTTTTTATCTTTCATGGACAAGAGGGGGCAACTGCATTGCTATTATACGCAATAGCAGAAAGATTAGAAGAATTAACAGCTGATAAGTCTAGAAATGCGATTAAACAACTTCTAGAATTAGCTCCTGACTACGCTTTACTGAAAAGTGAAAATGGATATATTAATGTACCATCTAAAGAAATCAAAATTGGTAACATAATAGGCATAAAACCCGGAATGAAAATTCCATTAGATGGAGTCATTATTAAAGGAAGTTCCTATTTTGATGAAAGTGCGATAACTGGAGAATCTGTTCCCATCTTTAAAGAAGTTGGAGATGAAGTCTTTGCTGCAAGTCTAAATTCAGATAGTTTTGTCGATATTGAAGTTATTCGAGAAAGTTCAAATACGATAGTGGCTCAGATTGCTGAAAGTGTAAAGATTGCACAGCAAAATAAAAGTAATCATGAAAGATTTATTGAAAAATTCGCTAAATATTACACTCCAATTATTATTATATCTTCAATTTTAGTAATGATCATACCGTTTTTATTTAATTTAAGTTTCTATGATTGGTTCTATCGCGGTTTGGTTCTATTAGTAGTTTCTTGTCCGTGTGCCTTAACTTTATCTACTCCTTTAGCAAATATAGCTTCTTTAACAAAGCAAGCAAGAGAAGGTATACTTGTTAAAGGAAATAAGTTTATTGAACAAATTCAAAACATAGATGTATTTGCTTTTGATAAAACAGGTACACTTACAGAAGGTAATTTAAAGTTATTTGATGTTTTTACCTATAATAGTGCTTCAAAATCAGATGTAATTAGTATTGCTGCAAGTTTAGAAGCATTATCTGAACATCCTATTGCTAAAACAATAGTAAAACAAGCAAAAGATATGAATCTACCTTTTCATAGTGTAGATAAATTCGAAGTGATTAAGGGAAAAGGGATAAAAGGAGAAATCAACGGTGAAATTTTCTACATAGGAAGCCAAAACTTTCTTGAAGAACTAAACTATGAGCTTCCAAAGGATGACATCAAAGATATTGAGGAATCAGGTACAATTCCAATTCTTCTTGGTAATGATTTAAAATTGTTAGGAATATTATCAATTAGAGATGTATTACGAGTTTCAGCTCCAATTCTTATAAATGGTTTAAAAAGTAGGGGTTATAAGACTGTTTTGATATCAGGTGATAACCAAAGGGTATGCAATTCAATTGGAGCATGTTTAGATATAGATCACATATATGGGGAACAATTACCCGATCAAAAACTACAGGATATCCAAGAGTTAAAAAATCAATACAAGGGAGTTGCAATGGTAGGTGATGGGATCAATGATGCTCCAGCTTTAGCAATCTCAGATTTAGGTATAGCAATTGGGGCATCTGCTACAGATATTACACTTGAAACTGCTGATATTATTATAATTAACGATGATTTGAAGAAAATCCTTACTTACGTTGACATCGCTAACAAAACAAATAGAAAAATTAAACAAAATATTTGGACTTCAATCACAGTAAAAGTCTCTTTTGCTATTCTAACAGTTCTAGGCTTAATGAATCTATGGTTTGCTGTAGGGTTCGGGGATATGGGTATTTCCATCCTTGTGCTTTTTAATAGTCTTTCAATCTTTAAATTCAGATTCGAATATAAAGAAATCTCTAAAGAGATGTTAGATAATGAGGCTAAATTAATTATTTGCGAAAACTGTTCAACCAAGGATATTATTCCACAACATCATGGTCGAGATATGGTTCAGAAAGGAGATAAGTTAGTTTGTTGGAAGAATATTTTGAGTAGTGAAGAATTGGAAACCTGCGATGAAGAATTACCACTCCACTGTCCATATTGTGAAAATAAGTTAGAATTAAAATAGCATATTATTTTTCTTTTAAGTATAATTCAAAAATCAGTGGTTCACCACATTTCGGGCACCTCTTTGCTGAAGGAGAACACAATAATCCACAATGATGACAAGGTACTTTAGAGACTTTTGTCTCATTAATAT
>JAHQWY010000439.1 GCA_029856445.1 Promethearchaeia archaeon | reverse complement strand
TTTTTTCCGAATCCCATATTTCATTGGAAGAAGTTTGCTTATCTTCACCTCTGAGAAATCCTCTTCTTTTTCTAATATATCCTCTGCAGGAGACGGTTCAATAAAAGATTGAAGCTTTATTTGATGTTGTTGTTTTGCTGGTGCTTTTATTCTTTTTATCTTATTTTGTTTATAAGGTTTTGATAACGGTCTAGAAAGGGCCATTGTATCTTCATGTTCTTGAGGTTTTTTAAGGTTAACATTCATTTTCTTTAATTTTCTTAAAGCAATCTTAAGATAAATCTCATCATGAGTTCCTTTACAATATAAAATGATAACTTTTCCTTCTCGATGTCGGGCTGTTCTACCTTTTCTTTGGATTAATCGGATTTCAGAGGCTACAACATCATAAAAGACCACCAAATCACATTCTGCAATATCCAATCCTTCTTCTCCCACGTTTGTTGATACCAGCACATTATAGACTCCTTTCTTGAACTGATCCAATGTTTCAATCTGAATTTTTTGCGACATCCCTTTATCCCCATTAGATTTATTAACTTGGCCAACAAATCGTACAGGTTTTACCATTTCAGCCTTACTAAGCTGTTCTACAATATTCTTTAATGAATCACGTAGTTTCACAAATACCAATATTCGAGAATTGGGATTTTGGATTAACTCATCAACTAACACTTTTTGTAAAATATGAAATTTGGGATGTATAAGTCTTTCAGGGGTGAATTCCTGATTCTTTTTTAATTCGATAAAAACACGACGGATTCTCGAATCAGATGCTAATATTTTTACAGCTTTGGAACTAGTTTTCTTTTTCGCATCGGTATAAAGTTTCTCCAAATAATACAAGAGAACATCGAGACCTTGTTGTTCAATAAGTTCTAACATATGATAAAGAATTAATGCTTGAGCATTTATCGATAGCGCGCTATACAAACCAGTTTTATCTGCATTCCTCTGTAACATAGCAACTAATTCTCGATTCAGTTTTAACAAATCTTTTCGGAATACCTTAGTATGCAGTACTTCAGATTTCACATCTAAAAAACTAAGCTGTGAAAGATAATTTAATCGTTCTTCCAATACAACAATTAATACAGAATAAGATTCTTGCATTAATTCTGTTAAATTCACTCCAATTTTAAAAATACTCATTGGTTTGAGGTAAGTCTTCACATCACCGTCTTTTCGGGTTCTTATATGGGTATTAGTAAGGGGGATGTGGAGATTTTCACATAATATTGAGATTTTCTTCTTTGATGCTCCTGGTGAGGCTGTAAGTGCAAGAATGACTCCATCTGGATTTTGTTCTGCAAACTCATCAGCAATCATCGTATAGGCATAATCACCTGACGCATGATGGGCCTCATCAAATATAATAAGAGCCGTATGTTCTAATGTATACCTCCTATTTACTAAATCATTTCTTAATGTTTGTGGGGTGCAAAACAATATTTGGTTTTCTTCATATAATTGAACTCGTTTTTCAGGAAGAACTTTACCTGTGAGTACTATAAAATTTTCTTGGGATATTGGTAGGAATTTACTAAAAGTATCATAATGCTGGTTTATCAATGGACGTGTAGGTGCCAATATGATTATTTTACTCCCTTTTGGAAAAAATTTCAATGTCTTACTTGCTGTGAGTACCGCAATAATTGTTTTTCCTAACCCTGTTGGTAATACAACTAACGAATTTTTATTTATACATTTCTCTGCAATCTCAACTTGATACTTTCTAAATTCTATTTTTTCAGATTTTAATACAGGATCTTCTTCTGTTGCTTTACTCACTAGTATCAACTAATACTTCAATATTTTCAAGCTCTATTTTTTCTATATTTTTATTAGATTTTTTATAGGATAACATTAATTCTCCAAGTTTCAATCCAAATTCAGAAGGATAAATTAGCCCAGTCTTCTGCTCTTGAAAATAATATGGATAATAATCACACAGTTCTTTCACATTCTTTAATAAGTCTGTACCGTTGCTTAGAACGTCAAACCCTTTCCCTCGCTTTACATGTTTAAAATAGTAAATAATATCATTAAATGTATTGAAATGGAATTGAGACATTCTTATTTTCCTTGGGATCATATTTAGTTTCTGAATTTTCTCTGTAGTCAAATAAATTTGACCATTTTCAATTTTCTTTTTTAATGAATATTCCTTGAAGGTGCCTTCATACAGTTCTTGGAAACTGAGCAAAAGAGAGATTATCCATTCAACTTCTGATGGATTTAATTTAAGATAATCTGCGAATTTGCTAAAATTCAATTTTTTATTATAGTTATCTGCAAATTTGCTTAATACCTCTAGTATCTGATGTAAAACCTGCACTAAGTTTATAGTACTGAAATTAATATTTGAACCGTTCTGTAGCACCATTAAAAACCTATACAATTAGACAAATAAAAAGAAAAAATTTGGATTTAGATATTTAGATCTGAATCTCGTTTTTTTAATTTCCTTTCTGAAAAAACAATGACTCCTCCTGGAATTGTAATAAATAGAATTGAAAGTACAATCGCACTATTTATCTCATCTTCATATACTTTTCTGGGGTATACTGTAGTAAATGAAATGCTAAGTTCTGCTATTACTAACTTACCATTGAGAGCATATAACTTACCGTCTACACTCGGATAATTACTTGGATGTTGCGGAATGCGGAGATGAAGTGAAAATTTGTTATTTTCTATTCTGTCAAAAT
>JAHQWY010000438.1 GCA_029856445.1 Promethearchaeia archaeon | reverse complement strand
CACTAGTAGAAGCAGCCCATTTTAAATCTGCACCAGCAGAAAACGCTTTTTCTCCTACACCAGTTAAAATCGCAACCCATGCATTAGGTTCATCCTCAAATTCATTAAGTGCATAACTAAGTTCTAATTGTATGTATGGATGAAGTGCGTTTAACACTTCTGGTCGATTTAGGGTAACAAAGGTTATATGTTCTTTCTTTTCTACTATAATATGTTCATATTCCATAATATATCACTTCCAAAGTTTGAATTTTAACTAATCTAGACTCCTTTCCATTTAGGTTTTCTTTTTTCAGAGAACGCTCGTGGACCTTCAATAAAATCATGAGACTGAGTAAATTGTCTATAGAGAGGGAATATGGTAGTATTTGCTTTTCTCAATGTCATTTCGAGTCCATCATTAGCCATTTGTTTAATCGCTCGAATCGCTAAGGGTGATCCCTCCATTATGTTATTTGCCATCTTCTCTGCTTCAGCCATTAATTGGTCTAATGGAACCACCTTATTGACAAAACCAAGTTCCACTCCTTCCTGAGCAGAAATACGCTTATAAGTAAAAAGGATTTCCATTGCTAGGTGATATGGAAGATATCTTACTAATCTATGGACTCCCCCTTCAGTAGGTACCCGCCCTACTAATGGTTCAGGTAGAGAAAAAACCGCATTTTCAGCCGCAATGATTAGATCGCAACCTAATGCAAGTTCGAATCCCCCTCCAAAGGCAAAACCATTCACTGCAGCAATTAAAGGTTTTGTAATATTGGGATTGAAAGTTACTCCCCCAGTCACAGCCTTGTATTTAAGCTTTCCAAAGGCTTCTCTTTGTTCTTTCATACTTGCAGTAGCACCCCATTTTAAATCGAAGCCTGCTGAAAACGCTTTATCACCCACTCCAGTCACAATTGCTATCCACGCATTTGAGTCATTTTCAAATTCATGAAACGCATCTTCAATTTCGAGACTTACGTGAGGATTAATTGCATTTCTTACTTCTGGTCTATTAAGATGAACAATGGTAAGATGCTCTTTCTTTTCAACAATTATGAATTTATAGTTCATTTTAAATCGATTTGTTTCTTCTTAATAATTATTTGAATAATTTTATATGATTTTATATCTAAATTAATATTTACGTTTCTTTTTTAAGTCATTAGGAATTGTAAATACAGGAATAGTTGATAGCAATAGAAATTGACCTCAACATCTAAAAAATCCCAGTAAAGGATCAAAAAATTGGGAGGAAATAAATAAGAGTCTAGAGGATGTAAGAATTAGATACCCTGCTTCAATGTCTCCAGATTTGGTAGCAGATATGACATTCAATGCGATTGAAAACGACATTTTTTATATATTTACGGAGATGGATATGAAACAAGGAATTGAAAATCGTTATAAGTGGATGTTAAGCGGTTTTAATGCCTTAGAAAGCTATTTAGAGAAAAAAATGTAAATAATTAAATATGTAAATACAAATGTTATTTCTACACTTACTTTTTTAATATTATGATATATAGTTCTTTATATAAAGTCTAATATATTGAAGATTTCATAAGACGAGTATAGATTTTATAAAGAATAAAAAAAGAAAAATTTAAATATGTCAGTTAATATATTGTAATCAAGAGTTGTAAATCTATTCTTGACATATACACAAATAAGTAAATATGAGGTGAATTAAATGAGTAAAAAAATTGAAGTAAAAAAGAAAGAAAAAAGCGATGATAAAATACGGGAAGATCAAAAATCAAGAGAAATAACCGTAAGAAGAGAAAGTCCATTTTCGTTGTTTCAAGAGATGGATAGAATGTTTAATGATATGCAACGAAATTTCTTTGATGATTGGTTTTGGCCGTTTGGAAGGCAACGTAGACGACCATTTTCATTGATTATAAGAGAAGATGAGCCATTCTTTAGAACGCCTCTAGCAAACATTACCGAAGGAGACGATGCTTTTTCTATTAGCGCGGAATTACCGGGATTAGATAAGGGTGATATTGAGATTACTATCCAAGAGGGAAAATTAGAGATCAAAGGAGAACTAAAAGAAGAAAAGAAAGAAGAGAAGGAAGGAGAATTAGTCAGGAGAGAATATCGTTCTTCAAGTTATTATAGGGCTTTTTCATTACCTGATAACATCGATGAGGATAAGATTGATGCTAATCTCAATAAGGGGATCTTGACAGTAACGATTCCCAAGGTTGCACCTGTTGTCCCAGAAAAGAAGAAAATCGAAATCAAATAAATATTTTGATTTAAATTTTTTTTTTTAATAATATTATTTTCATAATTGATGTAAAATATTTTTTCTAAACTGTTTAATCTAGTTCTAAACTATTAAAATCTATAGATTTGAGCATTAAAAATTACTTTTTTTCTTCCATTTTTTTTTCGACATACCCAATGATTCCAGCAACACTCTGTCTCATAGAAAAAGGTTCTCTTGATTGAATATCTTGATTTAAATGGTTTAAATTGGAAAATATTTTGTCTTTTTTCAATAATTCCAAATAAACAAGTTCCATAAAATTAGGTTGATTCCATTTGTCATAAAGCGATTTAATCACTCTCATCCAAATTGTAATTTGGTTATATGCTAAATTTATCATCATAGCAGCATTATCTCTAACTCCCCAATGAGGAAAACAGATTTTGTATCCTTCTAAATCTAAATCTTTTAATATTTGAAGTGAAGAAAGGTATAAATCATATTCAAATATAGGTGGTGTTGCTGGACGAATATAAATAAC
>JAHQWY010000437.1 GCA_029856445.1 Promethearchaeia archaeon | reverse complement strand
AGCTAAAGAATATTTCCGTAGACGTAATCCTATCCTTAGACGTTATGTCCCTTTTTCAGAACAAGAGCTTAACGAGCTGAAAAATGATATTATTCCCGTCTGGAAAGGGAATACATTAACTGACAAAAAAGAAGAACTCTGGAGGGAAGCAGGCTTAATAAAGGGCTCTATGGATCGAACTATGAGGTGGATCAATCCGTTTTATGCGGAAATGCAAGGTCATACAATCCCTGGTTATAGACGAGTTCTTAAAATAGGATTTAAAGGAATCGAGAAGAGAGCTACTAAAGAACTTGAAAAACTTAAAGAAATTGATGAAGATTACGAAAATCGCAAGATTTTTTATGAAGCAGTTCAGGTATGTGCAAGAGCTGTTTGTGATTATTCTAATCGTTACGCAGATCTTGCAATGAAAATGGCAGAAAAAGCACCAGAAACAAGAAAGGCTGAACTATTAGAGATTGCTGAACGAGCAAGGCGTGTACCAGCCCTTCCACCTAGAACGTTCATGGAAGCACTTCAATCAATATGGATAACTAATGTGGTCATGGAAATGAGCTATGGAGAGGGTAATATTTTTTCTCAAGGACGGGTAGACCAATATCTTTACCCATACTATGCTGCTGATATAGCCGAAGGTCGTATTACATATGAGGAAGCTTTAGAAGCTATTGAAGAATATTTAGTTAAGCTTGCTTCTGTGGTTATCGCAGGACAGAATAATATAACTATTGGGGGATTAGATAAGGATGGAAATGATGCCACTAATGACGTTTCATATATGTTTCTGGAGGCTATAGCAAATGTAAAAAGCCTATTGAACACTTTATCGATACGGATTTCTTCCAAGACACCCCGAGATTTTGTGAAAAGAACTATTGAAGCTTTTAAATATACCGGTGGGATGGGCATTCATAATGATGAAGTTTTAGTACCACAGCTTCAACACGATGGTTATTCGTTAGAAGATGCCCGTGACTATTCACTTGTAGGGTGTGTGGAACCCCATGGCACTGGTAATGATTTTTCCTATACAGCAGGGAACGGGGTTCGGTTATCAATCGTTTTACATCTAGCACTAAACGAAGGAAGGCTCCTTTTGGCAGGAAATCGTCAATTTGGAGCAAAAACTCCTGATCCAAGTACCTTTAAAACTTTTGAAGATGTGAAACAAGCCTTTGTGGATCAGCTTTCCTTTGGAGTAGATTTTGTTGTGAAAAAAGCAGAGTTAAAAGATAAAGCATTTGCTGATTATTTTCCTTCCCCATTAATTTCATCTACCATAGAAGGATGTCTTGAGAGTGGAAAAGATGTAACTCGAAATGGAGCACGCTATAATAATAATCCTATTGGGTGTCAGGCATTAGCAACTGTAACTAATTCACTAGCAGCAATTCGCTGGGCAGTATTCGAAGAAAAATTGTTAACAATGGGAGAATTAGCTGAACATCTCCGTAATAATTTCAAGGGAGCAGATAAACTTAAAGAAATATTAAGAAACAAGGCTCCCAAATATGGTAATGGTGATGAGCGTACAGATGACCTAGCAAAATGGGTAGCCAATACCTTATGTGATATTGTGAGAAAACATCCTGCTAGAGGTGGTGTCGGCATCTATCGTCCATGTCTAGTATCTTCTGGACTTAACATTCTTGAGGGTAAAATGTTAGGAGCAACTCCCGATGGTAGATTATCTGGTGAAGGTGTATCTAATGGTATATCTCCTGCAAACGGTACAGAGAAAAATGGACTTACTATGACGCTCCGGTCAGTAGCTCATGCAACAAAAGATGCTCTCCTAACCGATGGAGCAACAATGAACATAAGAATTAATCCCAGTTTAATAGAAACAGATGAAGGTGTAGATAAATTAACTTCTATTGTAGAAGCTTATTTAGAGTTAGGAGGAAGAGAACTTCAAATTAATCCAGTAAGTTCAGAAACATTAAGAGACGCACAGGCTCATCCAGAAAAATATCCTGACCTATCAGTTAAGGTCACAGGTTATTCTGCTCGGTTTATAGAAGTGGGTAGAAGCCTTCAAAATGACATCATCGCCCGTACTGTATTTAATGAATTATAAAATATTCATTAATTATTTTTTTTATTTAGATTTCTATAAAGAGACATAATTACAAATTCACGTGTTTATTAACAATAATTTTCCCTTCTGTGAAAGGTTATATATTATTACAATAATTTATAAATAAATATACATAGTTAATTTAAATAATAAAATAACTATATATGAATTATGGTAGTTCAAGATATCAAAATGACTCCTCTTCAAGGGATTCCCTCAGAGAGAGTTCGGAAAATTAGGGACAAAATGTTGTCCCAACCATTCGAATATGATCTTGAACGAGCACGGTGCTATACAAGAATTTGGAAACAAATGGAAAATTCTCATCCGTATATGAAAAAAGCCAAAGCATTAGAGGAATTTTTACACTGTCTTTCTATAAGGGTTGATGACGCTGAGCTTCTTGTAGGAGTAAAATCTAGCAAAATAAGAGCTGACCCTTTCGAAATAGAACTCGGAAGGCATGTTCGGAGCTATGGTTTTCTCTTAGATGATTCAATAGACGAAAAAACTAAAGATTATTTCCGTAGACGTAATCCCATCCTTAGACGTTATGTCCCTCTTAAAGAACAAGAGCTTAACGAATTGAAAAATGATATTATCCCCGTCTGGAAAGGGAAGACATTAGCTGATCGAAAAGAAGAACTCTGGAAGGAAGCAGGCTT
>JAHQWY010000436.1 GCA_029856445.1 Promethearchaeia archaeon | reverse complement strand
ACTAGACCTGCTTGGGTAAGGGAAAGTAAATTTAATCCACCCCAGAGTCAATTTGGTGATGCCGAAACATTTATTATTTTTGATGATGTTTTTATCCCTAATGAAAGAGTTTTCCTGAATGGTCATGGTGATCCTCGTCAAACACCATATGCCGGTTTTTTAGCACTATTGTTTGCCCATTATCATCGTCATAGCTATACCGGATGTAAACCTGCTATGTCAGAAGTGTTAGCAAGTGCAGCAGCTTTAGTTGCAGAATATAATGGTATTGAGAGCTCCGCTCACGTTCGGGACAAACTTTCTCATATTATAGGATGCGCAGAATTGGTTTTTGCTGCTGGTGAATCGAGTGCTAAACATTCTGAGAAATCTCCATCAGGTACACAAATTCCAGATGAGGTTCTTACTAATGCAGGAAGACGTCTTGCTGGTGAAATGATTTATGAGGAATATAAAATTTTAGCGGATCTTTCTGGAGGACTCATCGCTACTTTACCATACGAAGAATCTTTTTTTAATGAAGAAGTTGGGGATCTTGCCATGAAATATTTAAAGAGAAATCCTCGTGTAAAACCAGAATATATATATAAATGTTTTAAAGGTATAGAAACTCTAGTGGTGTCAGATTTAGCTGGTCTAATGCAAGTTGCAGGTTTACATGGAGGCGGAAGTCCGCAAATGGAAACTATTACGATGATGATGCGTTATGATACTGAAAAGCTAAAAGATATTGCTAAATATCTCTTCGGAATAAAATCTAAATTACGAAGATATGAAAGACCAACGGTTACACCTCGTAAACAACTTGAAAAATTTCGAATAGCAATGCAAGGAAAGAAGAAAGAAGAATAAGCTTAATTTTTTATTTTTTTAATTCAAATCAACTGACCTTACAATACACATAAAACGAAGGATTGCGTTTCATTAATAGAATCTAATTTGAGATTTTTATTCTTCAGCAAAAATTCTTCAATGTGAATTCCGGATTTATATATCTCATTAAATTTTGTATCAAAAATCTGATAAATATTTTTATTTCGAGAGATATATGACCCGATTAAGATATTAGTCGGATCGAAGCTTGGTTGAATAAGTTCATTATCAGTAAGGCTAAAATTACTAAAATTTTCATCTGTTACATGAATTGTTAGATTTTTAAATTCCATATTCATTGGTTCAATATGTTTTGTGAGGAGCGCAAACTCATCACTGCTTAAAAGGTCTTTAACTACCTCAGAATGAAAAATAACCTGTACATCAATATTTTTTAGATTATCTTTTATTCTATTCATCCCTGTTTTCATATTTTCAGTTAATTGTTCTGGAACACGACCAAAATCATGCTCTTGTATCAAATCAATTAAGGGATTGTGATATCTGATACCTATCGCTATTTTACATTGTTTTTCAGCTAAAAATGAGTAGTAGCTCTCATCAAAATTTCTTACATCATAATTAATAAACTCAACGGGTTCTTGAGCAACTTGTTCTTCTAAATTAAAGTATTTTACAAATCCTTCCATTGATGTTTCACATTTATCTCGCTTCTCATCGAATTCATTTTGGAGATCTTCTATTCTTTTATTAACCAAATTTTGCCATAATCCTAAGATGGGATTTGCGAGATGAATTTTCATTGGTCTATCATATATCTGAACAAGTTCTAATTCACTGAGAACTGCACAGATTTTATATCCGCGTTTTAAGGAAAGGTTAAATTGATTACACACATCCTTTAAATTATCAATTCTTTTATTAACTAGGAGATAATGGTAAATTCTTTCTATGCCTTTTTCAATAACTCCAATAGAATCAAATAACTGGCTCAGAGATAAGTATTTGGTATCTTCCATTAGATCACCTATTATTAGTCTTTTCCAATGTCAGTTCGGTAAGAACTTTAAAAGCTTCATCGACGTTTATATTTTCCTTAGCTGAAATTTCAACAAAACTTGCCATCTTATTTTTTTCAGCAATTTGAATTCCATATTCTCTTGGAACTTCTCGAGCACTTTCTGATAGATCAATTTTAGAACCAACAAGCATTATTGGTATCGGGCCACCTTTTTGTCTAACTATAGTCATCCATTCTGAAATATTATCTAGAGTAGAAGGTCTTGTTATATCATAAAGTAGAAATGCAGCATTTGAACCTAAACAGTATGTTGGTAAAAGGAATCTAAATCGTTCTTCTCCTCCAACATCCCATATTTGGAGTTTTATCCTAGTATTATTTAATTCAATCGTTTTAACATGGAAGTCAACACCAATCGTTAGTCTTTCACTTGGGTTGAAAATGTTATAACAATAGCGTTTTGTGAACGAAGTTTTACCAACGGATGCATCCCCAAGAAGAAGAATCTTAAATGTGTAATCGTATTGAGACATTTTTATAAATCCGAATTATAATTAGATATATTTATTATTATTTGATTTAATAAATTTTTATATTATTAATCCGCTCGATAATTATAATTTTAATGGAAATAAGTTCTTATAAATGTAGTCTGAATTTTTTTTGTATAAATCATTAGTACAAACATTCTATATTTACTCTCTTGAAAATGTATATGGGACGAGTTTTACTACAAAAATTGGCAATTCAGAGAATAATTATCTCTATTCATCTAAGAGCATTATAAAAAAACTATTATTGAAAAAACCTATAATTTAGTACTTTTTAGTTAGAAATAAGTTTGATTAGTAATAAATAATTACGATTTCTTAAAAATATCTTTTCCTTTTTCTTTTAT
>JAHQWY010000435.1 GCA_029856445.1 Promethearchaeia archaeon | reverse complement strand
GGTTCTGAAACATATAAAACCATCAACATTCCCAGCAGAATTTTAAAAAAATATATTGGTGGAAGAGGTCTCGGGGCTAAATTTTATTGGGACTTGATACCACCAGAAGTGGATCCACTAGGTGAAAGGAATGTTTTCATGGTTCTTACCGGTCCTGTAAGCGGTACCATGGCACCAGGAGCAGGAAAGCATCTAATTATTACCAAATCCCCCGCGAGTGGTGGATGGTTAGAATCATATTCTAGTGGTAGAGTAGCTTCAGAGATTAAATTTGCAGGTTATGATGGTTTAATTATTACAGGAAAAGCCAAGTATCCCATCAATCTCATTATTAATAATGATAAAGTTGAGTTTTTAGATGCAACTCAATTATGGGGAAAAGGTGCTTTTGAAGCAGAAACCTATTTTCGAGAGCATTTCAACCCAGAATGTGGCACACTTACAATTGGACCTGCTGGAGAGAATTTAATACCATTTGCATGTGTTGGGAGCGATTATTTTCGGAAAGCAGGCCGTGGAGGTGCTGGAGCAGTAATGGGTTCAAAGAACCTTAAATCTATTATAATCAAAGGTAGTGGTGGGATTGAGTGTGCAAATATCGATGGTCTCAAAAATTTAATTCTCAAATATAGAAAATCTTTTAAACAGAGGTTCACAACACCAATGACTGTTAGTATTACAAATGCTGCGGGTATGATTCCTACTCGAAATTTCTCGAAAGGTCAATTTAATGATGCTATTGGAAATATAGATAGAGAGGCAGTTTTTAATTTAAAAATAGCTGATCGAGCTTGTTATGCATGTCCTTCTGGTTGCGCGAATATGACACAGGTTAGAGAGGGTATCTTTAAAGATCTTCGATTAGAAGGTCCAGAATATGAAACTCTTGCAATGTTAGGAGCTAATTTAGAAGTAAATTATTTACCAGCAGTAATGAAAGCTAATTATCTCTGTGATGATTTAGGAATGGACACAATCTCTGCAGGGGGTATTATTGGCTTCGTTATGGAGTGTTATGAACGAGGGATTATATCTAAAGAACAAACAAAAGGTTTAGAACTCAATTTTGGTAATTATATGGCAGTAATTAAACTTCTAGAACTCATTGCTCACAGAGAAGGATTTGGAGCATTTTGTGCTCAAGGTGTAAGAGAGATGGCTAAATCTTTGGGCCAAAATACTGAGGTTTTCGCCATACAGTCCAAAGGATTAGAATTTCCTGCATATGATCCCAGGGCAGGGTGGGGATCAACGATTACCTATTCTGTAACTCCAAGAGGGGCTTGTCATAGGAGAGCTTGGCCCCCAGCAGTAGAAATTTTCGGTGGCGTTTATCCATTTACAACTGAAGGAAAGGCGAAAATTGTTAGAAATTTAATGAACGATAGATGTATTTTACATATACTTATACTTTGTGATATGCTTGGACCAAGGATGCGATTAGGGATGGATGATTGTGCTGAAGTTTTGAATTTCGTAGTCGGTTCAGATTATTCTGGAAAGATGCTTAATGATACCACAGAAATTGTTGAAACTCTTATTAGACGAATTAATATTAGGGAAGGTTTTAGTATTGAAGATGATGTATTACCTATCCGAATATTGGAGGAAAGTCTCCCAGATGGTCCGGGAGCAGGTAAAATTATTGGAGAAGAGAATTTCATACTTATGAGAGCAGAATATTATGAATGTCGTGGCTGGGATAATAAAGGTGTTCCAACCCAAGAACTAATTCAGAAATATGAATATGATACCGAACCAAAAATTTGTCTTGATTAAAGTAATTTCAGAGCTAAGACCCTAAATTATAAGATAAAAATGGTTAATTATGGGAAAAAAAGTTTTAAGTTATCGATCAGAAAATTGTACTGGATGTCATTTATGTGAACTAGTTTGTTCCAGCGCGAAAGAAGGGAGATTTATTCCTTCTCATTCTCGAATCCGAATAGTAAGTAATCACTTAGAAGGGTGGTCGCGACCTGTAGTTTGTTTACAATGTCAAGATCCGATGTGTATGAAAATTTGCTCCGTGGGTGCGATTTATAGAACCGAAACCTCCCAAGGGTATCCAATCGTAAGTGTTGATCAGAATAAATGTATTGGTTGTCATCAATGCGTAGTTGCCTGCCCGTTTGGTGCAATAGAATATGTTAAGGAAATAAAAATAATTAAATGTGATTTATGTAATGGTTCACCTTTATGTGTACAGTTTTGTTTTTATGATTGTTTAGAATTTATTGAGCTTTCAGATGAAGAATTTCAAGGGAGAGCAAAAAGCATAAAAGCGGTTACTATAAAAGCTTGTCGAGAGATAAGTAAAACTGAACCTTATTGGCGTCGAGTAAATATTTCAGCAGAGGTATCAAAAATAAATCAGAAAGAGTAAAGAGAATTGTAAGCAGGAGATAAAAGTTAAATCTATTTTTAATTATCGGTGAATTGAAAATTGATTTTAGTGAAATAATTAATTAAAATTTAGGATTTCTTTACATTTCTGCTTATAAAAATAGCTATCTTGACTTCCAATAGAACTAGTAATATTATATGGACCATCACCAATTCTGTCTTTATCAGAATCAGTGCTGGTATAATCATTCCAATAATCTCCATTTATATTACTTAATTACATTACTTATATTAAGTTTATTTTAATTCTTCCCTTTTAAAAAATCGTGTATTTCATCTGCAATTAATTTTCCATGAGCTACAGCATCAACTACACTTTTCGATCCAAGCACGCAGTCTCCCCCTGCTAACA
>JAHQWY010000434.1 GCA_029856445.1 Promethearchaeia archaeon | reverse complement strand
ACCATATCTTGTAATGCATTTACTAATCTTCTCTGCATATATCCGCTTTGAGATGTTCTTACTGCTGTATCAACGAGGCCTTCTCTCCCCCCCATAGCATGAAAAAAGAATTCAACAGGTTTTAATCCATTCCGATAAGAAGAAGATACAAAACCTCTAGATTTTGGTGAAAGATCATCTACTTTAAAATGAGGTAATGTTCTTCTACTCCCTACATAACCCCTATTTATTCTTTCACCTCTAATAACCATTTGCCCCACAACGGCGGACATATGTCCTAAATTTATTATATTCCCTCTAGCCCCAGACTTAGTCATTATGTATGAGTGTGCATCTTCTCCAATGAATTCCGCTGCTGATTCATATGCCCTATTTAATGCCTCTGCTAAAACCTGTTTTATTCTTAACTCTAAAGTTTCTCTCATAGAACGACCAGGAGCCCTTTTAAGAATAGTAGTATCATTTTCATTGAAAGCTTTTATTAGTTTATTAGACTCATCATTTGCTACTCTCAATATATTTTTAATCTCTTCATAAGCATTACCATGTACATAAACTTCATCTAATCCCATTGTCATACCATTTTTACGAATAACACCTAATAACATTTTTGTTGCACTATCTAGGAATTGTCTACCGCGTGCATTTCCATGATCTTTGATAATTCGTGCTAAAATACTGTTTGGTTGCATCGCACCAAAGGAATTTTCATCAATCGTTCCAGTGATTAACCTTCCATTTTTAATCACGACATAAGCATCATAAGGACAGTTTTCTTCTTCACACACATCACATCTTCTGCAAAATCGTGATTTAACTTTTAAGTTTAAATCATCAGGAAATAAGCTACTGAATATATCTTTACCCGAATATAAAGGTTCTGGATCAGTTGTTACTGGAGTTAATTGTTCTAAACTAAAATTAGGATTGTTAGTAAAGATCCCTCCATTATAAAGTAAACTTAATGCCTCTTTTTTGCTGTATAAAGAGTCTTTACTTGTAAATTGAAAAACACTTGACAAGAAATCATGTGTTCCCCCCAAAATAGGTCCTCCAAAACGAGGTGATAATATATGTTCTTGCACTTTAAGGAGTAATTCTGCCTCTGTTCGAGCCTCTTCGCTTTGAGGTACATGTAAATTCATTTCATCCCCATCAAAATCAGCATTATAGGGAGGACATACTGCTAAATGTAATCTAAAAGTTCTACCATCCATTATTTTTACCTCATGCGCCATAATCGACATTCTGTGCAATGAGGGTTGACGATTAAATAATACTAAATCTCCATCATTCAAATGACGCTCAACAGTAAATCCTGGCGCTAACATATCAGCAATTATTTTTCTGTTTTTAACATAACGCAGGTCGATTCTCCTCCGATCATTGCGTATGATATAGTTAGCTCCTGGATGATGATTTGGTCCATTTAAGACCATCTGCTTCATCTCTTCGATATTCCAATCATTTACATTAGTAGGAATAGTTAATATTTTAGCAATTTCTATAGGTACGCCAACATCATTGATACTTATGTATGGATTAGGTGAAATTACACTTCTCGCCGAAAAATCTACTCTCTTGCCACTTAAATTACTTCTAAATCTACCCTCTTTCCCTTTTAATCTCTGAGTTAAGGTTCTAAGAGCTCTTCCCGAACGATGCCTCGCAGGTGGTATCCCAGAAACTTGATTATCAAAATAAGTAGTGATATGATATTGTAATAATTCCCAGAGATCTTCCACAATTAAATGAGGAGCTCCTGCATCGATATTTTCTCTTAATCTTTGATTAATTCGTATGACATCAACTAATTTATGTGTCAGATCATCTTCAGAACGGATACCACTATCCAACGTAATTGATGGTCTTGCACATACAGGAGGGATAGGAAGTACGGTGAATATTACCCACTCAAGTCTTGCATTTTCAGGGGAAATGCCTAATATTCTAAGATCAACATCGCTCATTTTCTTAAGACGTTCTAGAATCTCTATGGGTGTTAATCTACGAGAACCTTTTCCTTCTTCTTCTTCATAAAATGTTGTAGGTTTCTCAATTATTATCTTTTTTTTCTTAGCGCCACAATAGGGGCAATTTTTAGCTTTTCTGGCGCGTTTAAATACAATCTTGGCAGCATCTTCATCTCCCTCGAAAAAAATTTTTCGATGTTTTATTTGCTCTTCTCTAAACTTATCTTTTTCCTCTTCAGTGAGCATTAATCGTGAACAATCAGGACAGATACTGCGCAAAACTTTTAAAACCTTTTTTGCATATCCTACGTGAATAACAGGACGAGCTAATTCTATATGACCGAAGTGACCCATACAATTCGAAACTAAATTACCACATGTTTGACATCTTTGACCCGGTTCAATTGTACCAAGTCGCTGATCCATTAATCCAGATGGGATGGGAATTACGTCTGAATTTTGAATTAAAATTCAGAGTCCGTCCTCATCATAAGTGTCCGCAGTGATAATCCGAGCAGCAGACATCTTACGAATTTCATCTGGACTAAGCAAACCAAACTTGATTTTTTCAATCATTTTAGTTCTTGAAAACGTATAACTCATGACTAATATACCCCCATATTTAAAATACCTCTATAAGTGTTATTTTTTTGAGAACAAAAGGATTCTTCATGGAAGAAAACATCCTCTTATAATTTTAATAAGACAATTCTTTAAGAAAAAAGGTGACAAGCTTTTCACTGTAAGAAAAAAAATACATCAAAAAATAAAAAATTTTCTATTTTTAACTA
>JAHQWY010000433.1 GCA_029856445.1 Promethearchaeia archaeon | reverse complement strand
TTTTTATTTTCGCAGTGATTTCCTTTGCAATTTGTTTTTCAATTTCAGGCCTGTGAATTGTGTTCATCGTACAGAAACTTATCTCTTTAACCGTTTCATCTGGCATCGCAACACCAAAGTGAACAATACATCTTTTCGCTCTTTCAAGATCCATATTATATGCATCTTGGAAGTGCATGCTGGAAAGCAACAATGCGCCGTAACTGAATGAGCTTATACTTTCCCAATCTCCACGCATTAATACTCTACTGAATAATTCCATGAGTTTTCCTGGTTTTTTCATGTATTGTAGTACACCAAGTAAGAATCGCGCTCGAAGTTGAGTTTTATCAAGAAAATTTAGTCCCTTATCAAGAGTTTTACCAAAATCTCCTAATAAATCTTCAAAAATTCTAATCGGTTTCTTTTCTTTGTTTTTGATTTTAGCCCAAAATCGATTTGCGAAATCTATTACTTTTAATGGATCAAAATAGTCCATTATTGGTGCCATCTCTCCTGAATCGGGGTCTACTATCATGTATGAAGCGAAACCGCAGTCAGGATGGCATGTAAACTCAATAGGTTCAACATCCGCTAAATAAGCTATTACTCTCCCAAACTCCACTATAGTTGTAAGTGGATACCATGCGTTCTCCATGCTAACCTTTCCACCAGTTTGTCTCTCAATTGCTTTAAGAACATCTGCATTTGTTATTCTCAATTCCTCACGCTCTTCAAATGCAATTCGACCGCATAAGGAAACTGGTTGAAAGGTAATACCACGTACAGTATCAATATTATCGATTGCATATTGGATGATATTTCCAACTTCGATATCTGTAACTCCCTTGGCTATTGTTGCTACTAATACAATAGAATTAAGTCCCGCTTTTCGACAATTATCAATAACTCTCTGTTTATATGACATTAAGTTTTTAATTCCCCTAGTCTTTTCGTATGTTGAATCATTAATTCCATCAAATTGAAAGTATAATGTGTCTAAGCCCATTTCCTTACATTTCTTGGTAAATTCTAAACCACCATTTTTCTTTTGAAATCCATAACCATTAGTAGCTACTATGACTTCCTTGAATCCATGATCCTTAGCCATTTTACAGATTTCAGGAAAATCTTTCCTCACTGTTGGCTCACCACCGGTAAACATAATAGCAACTGCGGGGATTGGTTTACTTCTAAAGTGTGCCATTACTCTATCGATTTCCTCTAGAGTTGGTTCAACTAAATAACCCGACTGAAGTACGTTCGCATAGCAAAAATTACAGTTAAAATTGCACCTATTTGTGAGATCAATTAAAGCTAATGAACATGTTGATATATGTTGTTCACAGAGTCCACAATTATATGGACAACCTCTTGGGTCATCTCCTATAAAATCTGGAGGATTTGTTTCACCATCCTTATCAAATTGCCAAATAATATTCCCATCTTTATCTCTTATAGCATAATGTGTCCATTTATAATACTTAGCAGAACTACTAATTAAATCCCTAAAATCACCATGATCTTCGCATGTCTTCCTCATCCAAATTTGTTCATTCTCTTCATAAATTTCTGCTGAAATCGGTTGTAGACACTCAGGACATACACTCATCGTTTTACGATAATATGGTTCATTGACATATTCATCATCGTCTAAGTGGTACATTTTCTTTGCTCCAAATCTATTATTTATTAATAATATTTTATTCAAATATGTATTTATACAAAGTTAGAAGTATTACTTTAAAAATCTTTTTCTACTTTTCCAACTTTTGCGAGTATTATTTGTAAATAAACTTAAAAAATGCCTTCTCTTGTTCCCTACCATCATTCTATGGCTATTTATTTTTAAATATAGGTTTTCTTTTTTCGAAAAAAGCTTTTAAACCCTCTTGAAAATCTTGAGTTCCAGCAGCTTTTACAATTTGCTCCGCTTCTCTCTCTAGATGAGTATCTAAATCATTATTATAAGATTCTCTTAAGAGTTTTTTGGTAAAAGCAAACGCCATTGGCGCTCCAAGACTCAATTCGATAGTAAGCTTTTTAACTTTTTCCATAAAAAGTTCTGAACTAATAACTTTATTCACTAAATTATAATTTAAAGCTTCTTTAGCATTGAGTGTTCTGTGAAGAAAAAACATTTCATTTGCTAAGCTTAGTCCTACAAGTTTGGGAAGATGAAAAGTAGAAGAGGAATCTGGAGACAGGCCTATCCGAGTGAACGCACAACCGAATGTTGCATTCTCCGAGCCAATTCTAAAATCACAGGCAGTAGCATATCCTAAACCCGCCCCAAAACAAGCACCATTAATAGCAGCGACAGTTAGTTGCTTCATATTTTTAAGAATTTTTATACCCTTATGTAATCTTTCTGCCATTTTAGCCATGAACTCATCAGGAACTTCTGCCTTTTGGAACTCAACTACATCTCCCCCAGCACAAAAAGCTTTTCCTCTTCCAGTAAGAATTAAACATCTCAAGGTAGAGTGTTCTGAAATTTCATTAAAAGCTGGAATTAATTCATCAAGAAACTCAATATTAAATGCATTTAATTGTTTAGGACGATTAAAATAGACTACTGCTAATTTATTTGACTCATCAAATTCCACTTCAATGAATTTATAATCTTTCATTATATTCAGATTTAATGAATAGAACAATAAATTATTTATTAGGCTTTGGTTGGAGTTAAAGAATTAGGTTTGGTATTAATTCAAGAATCTTAAAAAATTTATTTGAATTTGTCTTGAAAAGTCTTTGTTAAACTTTTTAATTTTTTAGATAATTT
>JAHQWY010000080.1 GCA_029856445.1 Promethearchaeia archaeon | reverse complement strand
CAACCTTACACGTTCATTTCTATTTTTATCTTCACCCACGATAACAGATTTACTGTCTGGAAAAAAACTTACAAACAAAGTTGCCTCTGGTGTATTTGTGAGTACTATAGGTTTAGAACTACCATCTGTAGGCACATAAAAAACATCTAGATTAGGATGGATATTTTGCCAATTAAAAACAATTTTTTTTCCATCTGGTGAAATTGAAGCCCCCCATATAGTAGGTAAGGTCATTAATTCATCAAGAAAACTTTCTCGCATGAATTGAGACTATAAATTTAGATATAAATAATTATTCATATTAGATTAAAAATGGATATATTCTCCTAAAAAATGTTTAAGATTTACTTGAAATATGAACCGTTATTTTAGGAAAAAAAAGAATTTTAAAAGTAATGAGAAAAAAGGAGAAAATTTATCTTAAGGATCTTTTTTTATCATTAAAAGAAACCAAAGAGAAAGCAAAAATAGTTTTAATGTGACCAAATATAACTATTTTGACTAAATTGTAAATTAGAAAAACTTTAATAGAACGCATATTAAAAACTCATACAATTTATCCATTTTTTTAAATAATATTTTGAATTTTGGTGCAAAAAAATGATCAAAGAAAAATCTTCAGTGCCAGAAATTTGGACTCATAAATTAACCAAGATTTATGGAAGAGGAGAAACAAGTGTAAAGGCAGTGAATAACATTGATATTGCTATGGAACCAGGAGTTCATGGTTTTTTAGGTCCAAATGGAGCAGGAAAAACATCAACAATTAATATGCTAATAGGAGCAATCTCAATTACAGGCGGTGAAGCAAAGATCAGAGGTGAAGCGGCTGGATCTTTAAGAGCTCGACGAATAGTAGGATTTTTACCTCAAGATCCTGCTTTTTATGATAATATGAGTGGAGAACAGTATTTAAATTATGTGGGGGAATTAAGTGGATTGAGAAGATATAAAGCAAAGAAAAAAACTCTTGAATTATTAGAAAAGTTAGAATTATTAGGAGCTCGAGAAAGAAGGATTGAGAAATATTCAGAAGGAATGAAACAAAGAATCGGCATTGCTGCAGCACTTATACACGAACCTGAGATATTAATATTGGATGAACCAACATCGAATTTAGATCCTATTGGACGGAAAAATATTATTAATGATATAAAAGCCTTGTCAAGTGAAGTTAGTGTTTTTGTTTCAAGTCATATCTTATCTGAAATAGAACAAATGTGCAAAAATGTTACGATGATTAATAGGGGAAAAATAATTTTAACAGATACTATCAAAAATATTAAAAAGATGCATTCGATTAAAGGGGGGCGCGTCATCATTATTTTAGACACAAGTTCAAATGAAAAAATAATTCAACAATTAAAGGAAAAGGATTTTATTAATAATATCTGGATTGATGAGAATGATAGTAAGATACATATATTACCTAAAGATATTGAAATGCTTCAGAAGGTTATTCCTAAAATGATTATTGAGAATGATGTAATTTTAAGAGAGTTCCATCAACCTGAAACTTCATTACAGGATATCTTTATTGAAATAATGGAAGAGGAGGTGAATAATGAATGAATGCTGTTGAACCCAATCCAGTTATCAAGGAACTTAAAGAAGGAAAACCATATCCTGGAATTAGTTCATCTCCCTCTCTCGTATTAATTAAAAAGACCCTAATTTTTGATTTATGTACAATAAAAAGAATAATTCTTTCAATCTTTTTAATGGTTTTTGTTCCTACATTGATATTAGCTTTTACACCTTCAGGTGTACTTTCTGGTGATGAACATGTAATACAATTATTAGGATTTACCACTTGGTATTATAATTTTGCTATTATGTTCCCAATTATTATTATAGGTGCTACAGGACCTTTAATTTCTGAAGAATTAAGAACTGGAACATTATTATTCTTAGTAAGTAAACCAATTGATCGAACAAGAATAGTACTAAGTAAATTCATTGCACTTTATATATTTGGAACATTAATTAATTTACTGAGTCTATCGTTAATTTCCTTATTCTCAGTAATTAAATATCCTCAATTTGTAGACATTGGCCAGTATTTTGCATTGTTCTTTCTCTACTCCTTGATTATTACATTTTTTTTTGGAGGAATAACAATGGGTTTTTCATCAATTTTTAGAAGACCTAGAAATGTTCTACTTCTCCCTCTTGCATTGGTAATTTTTTCATTTCTCGTCATGATGATGTTTAAGCCTCTCTTATTATTCGGTGAAAATTGGTATGAAAAATACTTATTATATAATTTAGACATTGGATATCATTTTGCTAATATCTTTTTATGGATTAGTGAAGCTTTTGTTTCAGAGCAGAATCTTCTAAATTATTTTGGTCAAATTTTCTGGATGTTTGGTATCTATAAGATTGATTGGGAAGGTGGGAGCACCGATCCTAAGAGAACTTATTACTATGATCCTATAGTTTCAGTTTTATATTTAACCGTGATTTCAGTTGTCTTTATAGTTATTGGAGCACTATACTTGAAAAAACGCGATATCTCGTAATAAATTAATTCCTTTTTTTTATATTTGCTCGTTATTTCATGACTCCTAACATTGACCTCAAAATTCTTATACCTATTTATTTTTCGCAATACTTATTTATTTTAATTTAAACTTAACAAATTTTTGAGGTCATATAAATTTCACAAATAAGTGTTTTAGGTATCGTTGGCAGCCCCCGAAGAGGCGGAAATACTGAAATATTAGTAGATGAAGTTTTGAGGGGAATAAAAGAAGCTGGAGCTCTCTCAGAAAAAATAATTTTGAATGAGTTAAAATTAAATCCATGTCAGGCATGCAACACATGTTATAAAACAGGAAATTGCATGCATAAAGATGATATGCCAGCTTTACTAGATAAAATGGAAAAAAGTAATTTGTGGGTTTTAGGTACTCCCATATATTGGTGGGGTCCAACAGCACAATTTAAAATCTTTTTAGATAGATGGTATCACCCAAAACATCAATCCTTCAAAGGAAAACGTGTCATCCTTGTTATTCCACTAGGTGGAGGACATGAACGATATGCACGACACACAACTGGGCTTCTCACAGATGTTTTAAATTACTTGAGTATTGAATTAGTTGAAACTGTACTCGCACCAGGATTTAATCGTCGAGGGGAAGTTAAAAACAATGGTAATCTATTGAAAAAAGCTTATAATACAGGATTCGGAGCAATAAAAGAATTGTGAAAATAAAAGTAATAACTTTTAATTAAAATTATATTAGAACATTCAATTAAATGGATGATGAATAAATGTCAGAACTAAAAAAAGTTGCTTTATGGATGTTTGGTAATGTTAGAACTGGAGAAGGTTTTTGGTATTCACATTATTTACGTTTAATCGATGGTTTATCTGAAGATCAATTATTTTGGATTCCCGATCCTAAGAAATTACCAATAATATGGCATATAGGACATATAGCTCATCGAGAACGAACTCATATAGGTAAAATTATTCAAAAAATTAAAGCTACTATTATACCTCCGGAATATGAGATTTTTGCTACGGATTGGTGCCCCGTTTATGAAATCCGCAAATCAATCCATTCAGTGAAAAATGTGTTAAATTGGGTTGCTCAAGTTCGTTATGAAAGTCAAAAATATATCTATTCACTTAAAAATAAAGATTTTTATTCTTTGGTCGAAACAGGAGAAGATTTATTGAATGTAGCACATTGGCTTTTCATTACTGCCTCCCATACAGCATTACATTACGGTAAGATTCAACTCTTACGAGCTTTACTTAAAGATGAAATAGACTCTCCTTGTTAAAAAAAAATTAGAGACGAAATCTTATTAATAAAAACCGTTGTTCAATCTATAATTAATATATTATTCTAAACCTTCCACATCTAAAGGTGCACGTGGCGTAGGTCTACTGTATTTAATTGCTGGATAACCCAATGTCATTGCTCCCAACACGAGTCCTTTAATTCCTAATATCTCTAATATTTCTTCTTTTCTTACAGAAATAGCTCCCAAAATAACATTCATCCAACAAGTTCCAAGACCAAGACTCTCAGCGGCAAGTCGACCATACGTGATAGCGACACCAGTATCAGCACCCCAAATCGCATACATTATATTATTTGGAGCATTTCGTTCTAAATACAGAATTATAACAATCGGGGCCCTATTAAATATATCCTGCCTTCCCATTGATTCAAAATATTTCTTTGCTTGGTCATAGGAATTAAATCCCCAATATGCATACATTGTTCTTGATATAATATCACCTAACGTTTTGATTTTTTCTGGATCTGATAGAACTTTATATTTCCATAACCTTGCATTACCAGCACTTGGGGCATACCTCATTGCATTAAATACCTTCTCAATTAAATCTCTGGGAACCTTTTTCTGTTGGTAATTTCTAGTTGAGCGGTTCATTCTTAATAACTGCAATGTTTTTTCATAAGAGACGATTGGTTCCGAATATGTCTCTACATCATCTTCCCAGCTAAATTTACGTTTTATTGCATCTTCAGGACAAGCAGCAATACAATGTCCACAAAAATTGCAGTAATTGGTAAGATTTTCATATATAATATTCCCTGAAGTATCTTCTTTAAAATACTGTCTATCACATACTTTTAAACAGATTTTGCATTTTGAACATAAATCTTGATTGATACCTTCAATTGACATAGTTATTAAAATAAAAATATGAATAAATATTTTATTCGAAATAACAGATTTATTCTGCTTGACAATGAGGACAATAATAAACTTGTCCTCCTCCTACACTTAGTTTTTCTATTACTGAATCACAATTGACACAAGTTGCAGCCTTCATATTGGGTCCCATTGCGGGTATATATTGACCTTTTTTCCCATAGAGATCAACAAACTGAAATTTACCCCCCAATCTAATTCTTTCATTTACCACTGTTTTAATAGAATCAAAAAGCCTTTTTTTTTGTTGCTCACTCAAATTTGAGCCTTTAGTTTTAGGATAAAGTTTTGCTCTGTATATTATATCTTGAAAAGCACTATTCGATAACCCAACAAGTATGGCATCCTTTCCTACAAGAATTGATTTTATCCCCCTATTTAAACCTTTTAATAATTCTGAAAAGTGATTAGGAGTAAAATTTTCTTCAAGTGGAGATAAAACATCCGAAAAATCTCGCTTATATAGATAAGAATGTTCTAATTCCTTATCTTTAATAGTATATATAAGCCCCATCCCTTTGAGTCTTATTGTGAGTATTGTTTCATCAGTAAAATTGATTCGCAAATGAAATTTTTCTGGTAGGTTATTCTTATCTTTGTGATACGATATTATTCCCCCATATTCTGGTCCAATTAAAAGATTTATTTCTTTATCTAATACTACACGAATCAGATTTCCTCTCGAGAGAATTGATATAATTTTTCGATCTACGAGGAGATCAAATTCATTTATATTCCTATTTAGAAATCCAATTTTCTGAAGTCTTTCATAATTTTTCAGATCATATGATCCTATCTGCTTTTCTATTAATTCCTCGTTCATCTGTTCAGCAAGGAGATATGCTTCTGGCAACTCAATACTCATTAAAATCACATCTCTTTAATATTATTTATAAGAAACTAATATTTCTGATTATTTTCAAATATTTAATAGCTTTATGGCATATCAATTACTAAATTATAATCAAACAACTATTAAAGTCATCATTATATTATTTTTATAAAATATATAACATTGATCACACATGGCAGTAAAAAAAGGCGAATGGATAAAAGTTGAATACGAAGGGACTTTTGATGATGGAACTGTTTTTGATAGCACACAAATGAATGGAGGTACTCCCTTAAAATTCCAAGTAGGTGTAGGGCAACTTATTAAGGGATTCGATAACTCTGTAATAAATAAGAATCTTGGTGATGAGTACTCCATCAGACTTGAACCCTCCGAAGCATATGGTGAACACAAGGAAGGAATGACGCAACGGGTTCCAAAATCACAATTTCCAAAGGGAATAGATTTGCAACCAGGCTTAATGCTCATGGTAATGGGTCCACAAGGTCAAATACCTGCTTCAATTAAATCAATTGAAGAAAAAGAGGTAATAATTGATTTAAATCACCCTATGGCAGGAAAAGTCTTGAATTTTAAAATTAAGATTATCGAAACAAATTGTGAGCCGGATCCACCTAGTATGTGTGGATGTGGATGTGATTGTGGCCCTGATAACCAAAATAATAGCTGTTGTTAAATTTTAAAACTATTTTTTATTTCTTTTCAATATTTCTTAACATTATTCTGGGATTCTCTTCAGAAATTCATTTATATTTTGTCTATATTCTCTAAAAGCTATCCGACCTTCATTAGTAAGACTAACTCTTGTCTTTGTTTTTTTGCCGGATATTTCTTTTTCTACATTTACATAACCTGCATCTTCAAGTTTAGAAAGGTGACTACTGAGATTACCCCAAGTCATTCCAGTTTGGTTTTTTAAGAAAATAAAATCCGATTCTTTTATTACATATAGCATAGCTATAATATCCAAACGAGCAGGTTCATGTATTAATTTGTCTATTGGAGGAAGTGAGGGAATCTCAGAATTCGTTTTCTCTTCTTTCTTACCCATCTTTCACCTCCAATTCCTGGTTATCCTTAGGACGAGGATATTTTTTTAGAAATCGGATAAATACAACTACTCCCATGCTTAAAATAATAACACTTATCATTCCAAAAGCCAGAATTGAACTAACAAGGTCTGGTATAGGGAGTAATTTAAATAATTCATCTAGGGAGAAACCTAAACCAAGCAAAATTGCTATAATATATAATCTTCTAAATTGAAGAAAATAGGCAATAAAACATAAAGGAAGGGTGAAGAAAAGTAATCCCATAATTAGATCGAATAAAGATTTCGGCAATTGTAGCCTAAGTTGGGGATTTAAAACACCTATTAAAAAGATAATTAATAAAGCAAGAAAATTAACAGTTAATACCGCAATTGTTTTAACTTTTCTAACTATACGTGTTCTACCAAATTTAACCTTCCCCAATCGGGGTTCACTTATAAATTTTTTGCCAAACAGGAAAAACATCAATCCTAAACCAATAATTGAAAACATTACAATTAAATTATAAGGTGAAGGTAAAATTTCGTCTAGAATTACCCCTATAGTAATGTTCAAATGCAATATTCCAAAATATATTTCAAAAATACCATCTTCTAACGTAGATCTCCAAGCTTTCTTCTCGAGTTCTTTTAAATCAATATCTTTTGACATTTTTAATTTCCCTGATCTTAAATTATTAAAATTTAAGTTGGTTCTTATTTAATTTTATATGCATCCTTAATCCATTATATCTTTTTTATTTTAGAGTTGATAAAAAAAAAGTGGCATATATAATTGCTCTTATTCCATTTTCCTTAATTTTTTTAAACCAATGTATAAAAGTGGAAGACTGGTAAAAATTATGTAAAGAAATATAATTCCGTGCATCAACAGAAGAGTTAATTTGATAGATTCAATATCAATAAACTTCACGAGTATATTGGGCATAAATAGTAAAGGTTGTAGGAGAACCATTGAAATCATAGCATTTCCCTTCATGTTGGCATCCTTTTCCCCGAATGCAGGATTCAAGCATTGAATCCCCGAAGCTTGACACATACTTAATTCTGCGAAAATTAGAAATTCGAGAAAAAAGATCGTAGACATCACAATATCAAGATTTAAAAAAATTGAGAGTAATGTTGTTATAAATATGGCTAAGAAAATGTTAGAAATAAACATAGCCAGTAAATATGAATAAACGAGGCTTTTTATTCCACGAGGTGATCTCTTATATACCCATATTAAATCCTTTGAATCTATAAAACCAAGGTGTCCGAGTATTATACTATTCATCCCTCCTCCTATTGCAATTATTATTGTAGTAGCAAACATTCTACCGAAAACATCGGTTCCCATCCTTGTCATAAACCAACAAATAAATCCTAGTAATCCTACGACATAAGCAATTCTTGCGATATTCGCTTTTTTCCTAAAGAATCTCTTCAGTTGTATTACTGTTAATCCTCCCCAGTTCCCTAATAATATTCTTAAAACTCCGAAGAATGCACTTTCATGTTTAGTTACTGTTTTACTGCTTTTTTCTAATCCCCCTTCTAAAGTATAAAATGATTCTGCTCTTTTGTAAGAAAGATATAGAACTACTAATGGGATACTTATTGATAATAAAATACTCATCCATATATTGAGAATAAATGGATCAAGAAGTCGTGGATCAATACTATATAGAATTAGGTTAGAATACCAGAATGACGGATAAAATACTAACCAAATTTTTAGTTCTGGATGAGCTAATAGGAAGTTAAGGAAAAACATTACAGTATACATTATAACAACCATCAAAATTGTAAACACCCAAATGAGCGCCTTCCCTAAATCTCTTGCTCTTTCATTCTTAGAAATTTTATGCTCAATCCAACTAGAGAGAATTGATCCAACTAGATTCGCAAAATAAACAAGAACAAAAACTGACCCATATATTATTAAATATTGATAAAAATTCATATTAATTAATGGATTTATCAGACCAGTAACAACTGGTCCAAAGATTAAGACAGCCATACTATATATCGGAGATTTCCCTAAAAACTCTCCCAAAAAGATATCATTTGCTTTCACTGGTGTTGCTAACAACGATTCCTTAGTATAGGTTTCATCTTCCCTATACACATTATTTAGAGGGTACATTATCAAAACTAGGAACAACACCATCATCAAAGATTCAATTACTAATGCGACAACTTCTTTGAAAATACTTGAATATTCTGTAGCTAACGTAGGCATAAACAAATCAAAAAGCATTGGGGCACCAATAAAAGCCCAAATCAGTAAAATTGAGTATAGAAATATAAAAAATAATTTTCTATGACTTCGAAAACGAGATGTTCTAAGCTTTATCTCATTTTTCGCAATTGTCTTCCATAAACTCCACTTGTTATTAATATTATCAAAGATTTGATATTCAACTATTCTTGTTTTTTCAGTAGTTAAAACCGTCATTTGAATTTACCTCGATTTTTTTTTAGAATTTCTTAGTTTTTTCTGTTTTTTACTTTCAATTTTGCGATTATTAGAATTTCCATTTCTCCATGATAACAAATCATCAATATGAGATGCACCAGTTATTTTTAAATAGGCATCTTCTAGATCTTTCGCCCCAAATGATACTACTATTTCCTTTGGTGTCCCCTCAACTTGGAGCTCCCCATCAATGATAATCCCAATTATATCACACAATTCTTCTGCCGTATCAAGAAGGTGGGTACAAATAAAGACAGTTTTATCCGCTTTTTTTGCAAGTACTGAAATAAGATCTTTAACCATCCTAGCAGCAGCAGGATCCAAATTTGATGTAGGTTCATCAAGAAATATTATTTCTGGATCCTGTATCAAGGCAGCACATAAGCATACCTTTTGCTTCATCCCTCTTGAATATCCCTCTAAAAGATCATTTTCTCGACCTTCTAAATTGAATAACTCTAATAGTTCATCAATACGAGTAGAAATCACATCTCTCGGTAAATAATATAATTCCCCTATAAACTCTAAAAATTCTCTCGCTGTGAGTTTAGAATATATTCCAGGAGATTCTGGTAAAAATCCACATATCATTTTCACTTTCTCACTTTCTGCTACAATATCATATCCTCCTACTGATGCGGTTCCAGAGGTTTTAGAAATAATTGCATTAAGCATCCTAACTGTTGTGGTTTTACCTGCTCCGTTAGGTCCTAACAAACCATAAGTTTTGCCGTAAGGAATTTTCAAATTTAACTTATTGACAGCGTGAATATCACCAAAATTTTTAGTGAGATTATGGGTCAATATTGCATTCATTTCAACCAATTTTATTATTTCACCTCATTATTTTCTTTTTGTTTTTATTTAAATTTCAATTTAAATTATAAAGGTAGTATTCCCGCTAATTCTTTAATCCTTTATTAATTCCAGATTTAAGCCTTATTAAAAAGCCAATATTCAACGTTATAGATAAGCCTGTGAATAAACCACAGAAAAAATCAACTATTGGTACTTTACCAGCAAAATTTTTCAACAAAATGGAAAGAATTAAAGAAAACATTCCGATTGCAAGCAATCCTTCTTTCTTTATCTTTATACTCATTTTATGACTTTGCTCCTTCAAACAGTTACTTGAATGCTCTTGTTTATTTTGTTCCTCTAACCTTTTACGAGCAATTATAGGAATCAAGATAACCATAAATCCTGGAAAAATTATAAAATATGGAAAATAGCTATCCACGATTCCGAAAATTATAAACGTAGCATATATTATACTTACTATAACTATAATACTGCCAATAGCTATTGTTGCCTTCTGATATTTATCTATATTTCATCACCTTTTTTTCATAACCTAAATTGAATTAATATTGAAATTATGTAATATACTTTCTATCTCTTATTTTTGCGAACTTTGTATTACAAAGTTTCCAAGTAACAATAATACATATTTATATTTAAACTTTGCGATACAAAGTACTTTCCATTAAAAAGTTAAAAACAATTGCCCTAGTTATTTTAAAGAGAAGATTCTTATTTTCTTCTTAATTTTGGTAAACAAAGTGATTATTATGTCAGAAAATGTTTATATTATCGGAGTAGGCATGATAAGATTTGCCAAACTCCCTGGTAGGACAATGAAAAGTATGACTGGTGAATCAGTTGAAGACGCTTTAAAGGATTGCAGTTTAAGTAAAGGCGATTTAGAAGCAGCATGGTTTAGTAATTCTGGTTGGGGTCAATCAGAATATCAGCACTGCATTCGGGGACAAGTTGCACTAAGTACACATGGTATTGATAAAATACCTATTACAAATGTAGAAAATGCATGTGCGGGTGGAAGTAGTGCATTTCATAATGCTTGGTTGTCAGTTAAAGCAGGTGTTTACAACGTTACTTTAGCAGTAGGAACAGAAAAAATGTATTTTGATAAACCCCCTGTTGTAAGATCCGGCGGGATACCTGGAATGGGTGCAATGTCTGGATTTATCGCTGGAACTGATGTTGAGGACACTCTTAAAATGATAGATCAGTTGAAAAAACAAATCGAAGAGGGAAACAAACAAGCAGCTAAAGAGAAAGTAAAAGATACGAAGGAAGGGGGTGAAAAGCCAAAAAAGAAAGATCATTCTATCTTTATGGATTTCTATGCAATGGGCGCTCGTGCTCATATGAAGCGATACGGAACAACACAACGCCAAATCGCAGCGATCGCTGCAAAAAATCACAACAACTCAACAATGAATCCCTTAGCACAGTATACATTTCCTCAGACAATAGAACAAGTTATGAATGATTATGTGGTAGCTTATCCTTTAACAAGAGCTATGTGTGCTCCTACTGGTGATGGTTCTGCGGCAGCAATTGTCTGCTCTGAGCAATTTTTAAATGATAATCCAAGCCTAAAAGATAGAGCAATACTAGTTCGAGCTTCAGTGTTAAGATCTGGTTCACGACAGCCGTTTAATGGAATAGGAATTGCATCTAATATTGCCTATAAACAAGCTGGTCTTGGTCCAGATGATATTGACGTAGCAGAAGTTCATGACGCAACAGCTTATGCAGAACTTCATATTACTGAAGGATTAGGTTTTTGTCCTGAAGGACAGGGTGGTCCATTTGCCGAAAGTGGCGCTACAGCACTTGACGGAAAAGTAGCTGTTAATCCTAGTGGGGGTTTATTAGCTCGCGGTCATCCAATAGGCGCTTCTGGACTAGCTCAGATGTATGAACTGGTAACACAATTACGTAGAGAGGCTGGAGAAAGACAAGTTAGAGATGCTAAAATAGCTCTTGCTCATAATGGCGGTGGTAATTTGGGTCCTGGAGAAGCAGCAATGTGTATACATATCTTTGAGAAAATCTAATTATTTTTTTGTTTTCTATTTTATTATTTAATATTTTGAATCACTCCCATAAATACTTAAAACTAGGAGATCTTAGAAAAAAAAAGGTTTATAACTGGTTAAAATAGTAAAATAAAAATAATATAAAAGAAAGTGATTTAAATATAAGTTTTTGTATCTTTCTCCAATTTAATCTTTTTTAAGGCCTTAAAGTATTGAGGATTCAATTGGAGTAATATTTTTAATTGCTCTAATTTTTTCTTATCTTTTTCTGCCCTAAAAATTTCGAATAATGACATTTTATTTTATCACTTCTTTTATTTTTTTCCTATGTTACATAAATATAAATTCATGTTTAAATATATGGTATAAATTTCCAATAATGATCAGTAATTAATTCTATTATGGAAAATATCATGATCATTTTTATCAATACATTTTCATAATATGTTAAATCTAAATAAAAAAACCATAATATAATATCAAAGATTGATATAATATATATTCTTATAATAAATTAAGTGTAATATTATGTAGATCTACTATATGATATGTTATTGTC
>JAHQWY010000432.1 GCA_029856445.1 Promethearchaeia archaeon | reverse complement strand
CGTTGAGTAGCAATTTCTTTTTGCCTATCGATCATAAAAGCTTTTTCTCCAAGAGATTTTTCTATTTTCTCTGCTGTTCCTATTATATCAGGATGTATCTCTTTTAGTTTTGCTGTAGTTTCTTTTTGTCTATCTATCAGAAAGGCCTTTTCTCCAATAGATTTCTCAATTTTTTCCGCTGTTCCCTCAATATCCGGGTGTAATTCTTTCAATTGAGCTGTGGTTTCTTTTTGTCGACCAATCATGAATGCTTTTTCATCTATTAGATCCGAAATTAATTTAATGCTCTCTTCAAATGCTTTTTTCCTTTCCTCTTTAGTGATTTTAAGGTAAGACTCTCTTTCTTCTTTCTCTTTTTTATAGAGATCATCTATTATTTTTTTATCTGCTTCAATTTCTTCCTTAGTTGGAATTTTTTCATTCTCTCCCAATATCCTCACTTTCTAAAGTTTAAGAAACATTTTTAAATATAATAGTTGAATTGGTATTTAATTCTTTTTAGATTTAAATCGAGAAAATTTTGATTTAACCAATATATAAACAATATTCAATCCATATTTATTAATCTATTTAGAACTATTTTATAGGGATCGGTTCATATGAATCGTCTGAAAATTGTTCCATCAAACTTAGCATTGTAAGTTTCATATTAAGCATTTCGACTGCTTCCAACTGTAATTTTTTGGATTTTTCTGAATTCTTCGATATGTTATATTTATTAAATAATCTATCTAACTCTTCTGATAATTTTTCTTGAAGTTCTTTTTGTTTATCTAAATCAATTTCTTGTTTTTTAAGCCAATTGTCTATTTTGCTTTTAATTTGAATTTCAGTACCATTTGTAAGATTGTAATTAACTTCAACCTCTTGGAGATTATTCAAATTGGACACATAGTTTTGATCTAGATACATTGGCTTAATTAATAATCCTAAATTAGTAATTAAAGGTTGTATCTCTAGTTTTTCAAGTGAGTCTGTTAGATATTCTAATACTTGATTTTCCTGACTAATTTTTGAATAATTAATATGCTCTTGAACAAAATGAATAATTGCATTTTTTATTAACAATTCCTCAAAATCATAAATCGAATCTAGTTTAATTTCAAGGGTTTTAGTAATACAAGTATAAAGAGAATTCATGAACGGTTTAATATCTTTAAACATGGTAAATTTGTTAATGAAGTGTAAGATATCTCCAATGATTTCCAGCTTATTCTCTTCTGGTTCAGCACTGAAATGACGATCAATATAAACTTCTAAATCAAATCGTTCATCAGAAAGTGATAAAAGTTGCTTTATTTCAGAATAAACAGAACTAAAATCCACAATAATTTTATTTGTTAATACTCTTTATAAAAATTTTTCATTTCATGAGAAAAGAATAGTCATTAGAATCTAAAATGCTGTAGTAATTAAAGCTGTGGTCCCCTGCTTTTGTGCTTCTTGGATAATTTCCATTAATTCTTCAATTGAAAATGGAACTAAGTCGAGGGCACTCATACCTGACAGCTTCAGAATGGCAGTAACTGTGTCTGCTAAGTTATTGCAATCTCCTGAGAAAAATACGTTCCTTCTACCAAATTCTTTTCTTACTTCTTTTCCAATTTCATCAATAGCACAATATCCTGCAATAAGACCTTTAGTATAACCTTCAGATTTTAATTTTTCAATGAGATCTTCATCATGACCTTTTCCCATTATTAAGAACCAACCGCCTTGAAATTTATCTTTAAAATCATTTGCGAAAACTTGTAAAACAGATAATGGATTATTCTGACATCCCTCTCTACATAAGAGATCCTTTCCTTTTATGATTTTTACATCTTCAGGGAATTCTTGTAATAAGTCCCATTCATATTTTTCTTTATAATCCTCTAAATTCTTACCAATTACGGTAATTTTGTTAAGATCTCCCTCTCCTAAGCCTCTTTTATAAGCAATTTTTAAATGAGGAATCTCATCAATACTTAAACCAAAAATTCTTGCACCTACTACATCTACTGCTAAAGTATCTCTTCCACCGATTAAGATATTAAATTGTTTTACAAGTCGATCTTCCCAAGCTGTTGGAGGATAATGACCATGAATCGTTCCTTCAAGACCATCAATGATTGTAATATCAGGTTTAATTATTTCATAGAGATCAACTAATTTCGAATGTAAATTATAATTATGATCTTTCCCTCGATCTGCATGTTGAGGATAACCCCATTGATTTTTAATTCCAAGAGTCACCCCTGCCATTGAATGAGTTTTAAGTTTTGGTATATTGATATATGTGATATTATCTCGATTTTTGATAATTTCAGTTATTGTTAAGGGTAATCTGAAGGTTTTCAAATTGTACCCATTTGGATCTTCTTCTATAGATGGTTTTCCATTGAACTCAAAGGTTTTTGTATCTTCCTCATCTAAATATATAATTTTTACATCTAATTTCTCACAAATTTCCTTATAACCAGTAATGGCAAAGACAATTCTCGTTAAATTCGCTTGAGTCGAATTTTCCATAACATATACTTCTGCATTGATGGATTTTAGGTACTTTATTACAGCTTCCAATACTTCAGGGGAAGTATAAGCATGCTTCTTAAAATCAATTCCATTTACTTTTATATAGACTTTATTCGAAAGTTTAATAATAGGTTTATTTGATTTTTCAAGATGTGAAAACATATTGTTTACTGCCTGTTCTATTGATTCTGTAGTATCCGTGATAAAGACTTCTACCATATGTTAACAACTATTTAAGTATATTTTTATGATATAAAAATAGGT